>DATEPR010000056.1:0-15524 GCA_035273045.1 Pseudonocardiaceae bacterium
GGGGTGTGTGTGGTTGATAGGGTTACGGCGGTGATGGCGGGAGGGAAACGCCCGGTCCCATTCCGAACCCGGAAGCTAAGCCTTTCTGCGCCGATGGTACTGCACTTGTGAGGGTGTGGGAGAGTAGGACGCCGCCGGACATCTTTGTGAATAGAGATCGAGGCCCTGGTCGAGACGGAAACGTCTCCCAGGGCCTCGACTCGTGTCCGGGGCCGGAAAATCGGTCGCGTCGTGCCGGCACGCTGGTCATCCTGGGGCGATGAAGGTCGTCTCACATCCCACGGTGGCAGAGTTCTGGCAGGTCGCGGGCGCATTGCTGACGGCGGACCCGGTGATCAACACCGTTGCCGTCACGGTCCTCGGCCAGCTCCGCCGTGGGCAGTGGTTCGGCGACGCCGAGCCGATCCTGCTGACGGCCCACAACACCACGGACAGCGACGGCGACCTGGTGGGCGCCGCGCTGTGCACGCCGCCGTTCCCCTTGGTCGTCACCACGCTGCCGGTACGGGCCATGCCGGCCGTCGTCGACCACCTGATGGGCGTGGGTGTGGTGCCGAGCGGGGCGACCGGGCTGCGGCCGCAGGTTGAGGCGTTCGTCGCGGCCTGGTCGGCGCGGACCGGTGCCGAGGTGGCGACCCGCATGGATCAGCGGCTGTACCGGCTGGGCACGCTCCGGCCACCGGCGAACGTGCCCGGTGAACCGTCGCTCATCACCGAGGACGACGTCGAACTGGTCGCGGACTGGCGCGGCGCGTTCATGGCCGAAGCGGGGCTGAGCCACAGGGGTCCACAGTCGCGGGCCGAGCTGGTGCGGTTCACCAGGGATCGGCTGGCGGAACACGGGCAGTTCCTGTGGCGGGTCGACGGGACACCCGTCGCGTTCGCCGGCGCCAGCGAGCCCGCGAGCGGCGTGTCGCGGATCGGCCCGGTGTACACACTGCCTGAACTGCGGGGCCACGGCTACGGCTCCGCCGTGACCGCCGCGGCCAGCCGGTGGGCGCTGGACCAGGGCGCGGAGCACCTCCTGCTGTACACCGACCTGGCCAACCCGGTGTCGAACTCGATCTACCAGCGGATCGGTTACGAACCCGTGGCCGACTTCCTGGACGTCACGTTCGGGCCGGTGCGGCTACGGTGAACACCGATGCCGGACCGTTCCCGTACGCCAGCGTTGGCACGCTTCGGGTTGACCGATGAGCGTGCCGAAGCCGAGCTGCGCGCGGCCGGCTGGTGGGACGCCGCCGGGCCGGCCAACGGGAGCGAACCGATACTGGTCGCGCTGTCCCGCAGCCCCGATCCGGACCTGGCGTTGCGCGGCCTGGACCGGTTGCGGGAGGTCGATCCGGGCGGCTGGCCGGATCTCGCCGAGGCGCTGCGCGCCGACCACTTCCTGCGCGGCCGGTTGTGCGCGGTGTTGGGCACATCCACGGCGCTGGCGGATTTCCTGGTAGCCCAGCCGGAACAGTGGCGTCGCCTGGTCGGCGCCGGCGAGTTGATCGCGCCCGGCGCGTTCAGCGAGTCGCTGCTGACGGCCGTGGGCGCCGACCCGGCCGGCCCGCCGCCGGGCCTGCCGGACGGTGCCCGTGCCGGGCTCACCGGTACCGCGGCAATCCGCGCGTTGCGCCTGGGCTACCGGGGTTTGCTGCTGGAGATCGCCGCCGAGGATCTCGGTCACCTGGTGGAGCCGGACCTGCCCCGGCCGACGTACGAGGTGATCGCGGCCGCGTTGACCGACCTGGCCGAGGCGGCGCTGCGGGCCGCGCTCGCCGTGGCCGCCGCCGACCTGGCGGGCGTGGACGGGTCGTTGGACTGTTCGCTCGCGGTGATCGCGATGGGCAAATGCGGTGGCCGGGAGCTCAACTACGTCAGTGACGTGGACGTGGTGTTCGTCGGTGACGGTGACATCACCCGCGCCAGCCGGCTGGCCGCCGGCATGATGACGGTGGCGCACGAGGCCGCCTTCGACGTGGACGCGGCGCTGCGCCCGGAAGGCAAGGCGGGCGCGCTGGTGCGCACCGTGGAGGGGCACGCCAGCTACTACGAGCGGTGGGCGCGGACCTGGGAGTTCCAGGCGTTGCTGAAGGCCAGGCCGGTGGCGGGTGATCCGGCGTTGGGCGCCGCCTACCTGGACGTGGTCACGCCGATGGTGTGGCAGGCCGGTGACCGGGAAGGTTTCGTGTCCGACGTGCAGTCGATGCGGCGCCGGGTCGAGGACCACGTGCCGGCCGAGTTGGTGGACCGGGAGCTGAAGCTGGGCCGGGGTGGGCTGCGGGACGTCGAGTTCGCGGTGCAGTTGCTGCAACTGGTGCACGGTCGCAGTGACAGTGCGTTGCGGTCGGGTGCGACGGTCGACGCGCTGGCCGCGTTGGGCGCCCGGGGTTACGTGGGCCGGGAGGACGCCGCCGGGCTCGGTGAGTCGTACCGGTTCCTGCGGGCGGTGGAGCACCGGTTGCAGTTGCGCCGGTTGCGGCGCACGCACCTGTTCCCGGACGAGCGGGACCAGGCCGAGCTGCGTTGGCTGGCCCGGTCGATGGGGGTGCGGCCGAGCCGGGGCCGGGACGCCGGGGCCACGTTGTTCGCCGAGTTCCGCCGGCAGGCCAACCTGGTGCGGCGGTTGCACGAGAAGCTGTTCTACCGGCCGCTGCTGGAGTCGGTGGCGCGGGTGCCGACCGAGGCGTTGCGGCTGACCACGAAGCAGGCCGTGGATCGGTTGTCCGCGTTGGGTTATGCGTCGCCGGACGGTGCGTTGCGGCACATCCAGGCGCTCACCGACGGGGTGTCGCGGCGGGCGGCCATCCAGACGACGTTGCTGCCGGTGCTGCTGGACCTGCTGGCCGACACGGCGGACCCGGACGGCGGGCTGCTGGCGTACCGGCGGCTTTCCGAAGCGCTGGCCAGCACACCCTGGTACCTGCGGCTGCTGCGGGACGAAGGGGCGGTCGCCGAGCGGCTGGCGTACGTGTTGGGCACGTCGAAACTGGTGCCGGACCTGATGATCCGGGCGCCCGAGGTGTTGCAGTTGTTCGCGCACACCGACCAGTTGGCCCGGCGTGACACTGCCGCCGTGGCGCATTCGCTGGACGCGGTGGTGAGCCGGCACTCGGACGTTGCGGAGGCGGTGGCGGCGGCGCGGTCGTTGCGCCGGCACGAGTTGTTGCGGGTGGCGAGCGCGGACCTGCTCGACCTGCTGCCGCTGCACGCGGTGTGTGAGGCGTTGTCCAGTGTGTGGATCGCGGTGCTGCGGTCGGCGTTGTCCGCTGTGGTGCGGGCGAAGACGAGCGACGGGCCGGCGCCGGCGCGGCTGGCGGTGATCGGCATGGGCCGGTTGGGTGGCGGCGAGCTGGGGTACGGGTCGGACGCGGACGTGATGTTCGTGTGCCAGCCGTTGCCCGGTGTCAGCGACGCGGACGCGGCGCGGTGGTCGGCTTCGGTGGCCGAGGCGCTGCGCAGGGCGCTGGGTTCGCCGAGCAGTGACCCGCCGTTGCAGGTGGACGCCGACCTGCGGCCGGAGGGTCGGCAGGGTCCGCTGGTGCGGACGCTGGACTCGTATGTGGCGTACTACGCGAAGTGGTCCGAGCCGTGGGAGGCGCAGGCGTTGTTGCGGGCGCTGCCGGTGGCGGGGGACGAACAGTTGGGCGCGGACTTCATCGCGGCGGTGAATCCGGTGCGGTATCCGGCCGGCGGGTTGACGGCGGCGCAGGTGCGGGAGATCCGGCGAATCAAGGCCAGAGTGGACAGTGAGCGGTTGCCGAGGGGTGCCGATCCGTCGACGCACATGAAGTTGGGCCGGGGTGGCCTGGCGGATGTGGAGTGGACGGTGCAGTTGTTGCAGTTGCGGCACGCCCACGAGGTGGCCGGGTTGCGGACGACGTCGACGTTGGCCGGCATCGAGGCCGCGGTGAGCGCCGGGGTGCTGGACGTCGCCGACGGCAACGCGTTGAGCGCGGCGTGGATGCTGGCGACGAGGGCGCGCAACGCGACGATGCTGGTGCGGGGCAAGGCGTCGGACCAGTTGCCGACGGCGGCGCGGGAACTCGCGGCGGTGGCGAGCGCGGCGACGGGACAGACGGTCGACGAGCCGGGGCAGTTCCTGGACGAGTACCGGCGGACGACGCGGCGGGCGCGTGCGGTGATCGAGAGGGTCTTCTATGAGTGATGGCGTGACCGTCCGGGCGGCGACCGCTGGGGACGCCGACTTTCTGGCGGACATGCTGGTGGAGGCGGCGAACTGGCCGTCCCATGTGGACCGTCCGAGGGCGGAGGTGTTGGCGGATCCGGAGATCGCGCACTATGTCGCCGGCTGGCCGAGGGACACCGATCTGGGTGTGGTGGCGGTCGACGGGGACCGGCCGGTCGGGGCGGCATGGTTGCGGTTTTTCACCGAGGCCGAGCCGGCGTACGGGTTCGTGCGGGCCGACGTGCCGGAGCTGGCGATCGGTGTGGTGGCGGACCAGCGTGGCCGGGGTGTCGGCCGTGCGTTGCTGCGGGCGCTGGCCGACGCGGCCCGGCTGGCCGGGATCGAGCGGATCAGCCTGAGTGTCGAGCGGGCGAACCGGGCGATCGAGCTGTACCGGGCCGAGGGTTACCGCACGGTGTCCAGCCGGGACCACGCCGACACGATGGTGCTGGACCTGTGGTAGTCAGGACCAGGCCCGGTGCTCGACCGACTTGCACAGTTCACCGGCGATGGTGCGCAGTTCGATGTCGTCCAGCGCCGGGTGGACGGGCAGCAGCAGGGTCCGCTCGGCGGCGTCGTCGGCGCCGGGCAGGTCGGCGTTGGACCGGTAGGCGGCGACCCGGTGCAGCGGTGCGTACCGGAACGTGGTGTAGATGTGCCGTTCCAGCAGGTCGGCGGCGACCTGGTCGCGGATGCCGGCGTCGAGTTGCACCCAGTAGAACCAGTGTGAGCTGTTCTGGCCGATCGGCAGTTCCGGGGGAGTGACGAGGCAGTCGACGCCGGCCAGCAGCCGGTCGTAGGTCCGGGCGATCTCCGCGCGCCGCCGCACGAAGTCGGGCAGCCGCCGCAGTTGCACGCTGCCGATCGCCGCGGTCAGGTCGTTGCCGACGACCCGCCGGCCGAACTCGGTGACCACCGGTTCCCACCAGCGGCGCGGCAGCTCGGCCGAGGCGGCGAGGCCGGTGGCGTGGCGCAGCCCGTGGTGGGCCAGCCGGTGCGCCCGCCGGGCCAGTTCCGGGTCGCGCACGTGGAGCATCCCGCCGTCGCCGGTGCACAGGATCTGGGTGGCGTCGAAGCTCCAGACGGCTGCGTCACCGAACGTCCCGCACGCCTGACCATCCACTTGGGACGCTACGGCGCCGGCCGCGTCCTCGATCAGCGGCACGCCGGTGTCCCGGCAGAGCTGGGCGATCTCGGCAGCCTGCCCGGGGCAGCCGCCGTAGTGTGGGATCAGCACGGCCCTGGTGCGGGGTGTCAGCGCCCGTGCCACGTCGGCGACGGACGCGTTGAGCGTGCGCGGGTCGACGTCGCAGAACACCGGCCGCGCACCGCTGGCCGACACGGCGTTGGCGGCGGCGACGCAACTGATCGACGGCAGGACGACGTCGTCGTCGGGGCCGAGGCCGAGCAGTTCGACCGCCAGGAACAACCCCGCTGTCGCCGAGTTCAGGAACACCACCTGGTCGGCCGGGACCCCGAGGTGGGCGGCGAACTCGGCCTCGAACGTCCGGGTGCGTGGCCCGTGACCCGGCCAGTTGGCCGCGAGCACGTCACGCAGCGCGGCCAGTTCCTCGTCGCCGAGCGACGGCTGGAACACGTTGTGCATATCCCCACCCCGGACAGTCGCGGCCAACTCGGCCAGCATGCGGCATCGTGGCCGGTCACGACATCTTCCGGACGGTGATCCCTACCGCCACGTCTCCACAGCGGACTGACCGCCGAACGACGTGCCGCGCGCATGGAACAGGGCGCCGGCCCGCGTGATCGCGGGCCAACGCCCTGAGTTTGGGGAGTCGGATCAGACGTCGTAGTAGAGCGCGAACTCGTACGGGTGGGGGCGCAGGCGCAGGGGGTCGATCTCGGTTTCCCGCTTGAGCGCGATCCAGGTGGAGATCACGTCCGGGGTGAACACGCCGCCCTCCAGCAGGAAGTCGTGGTCGCCTTCCAGGCTGTCCAGCACCGCGCCCAGCGACGCCGGGACCTGGGCGACCTCCTTGGCCTCCTCCGGCGGCAGTTCGTAGAGGTCCTTGTCCACCGGCGTCGGCGGCTCGATCTTGTTCTTGATGCCGTCCAGGCCGGCCATCAGCATCGCGGAGAACGCCAGGTACGGGTTGCCGGACGAGTCGGGGCAGCGGAACTCCAGCCGCTTCGCCTTCGCGTTGCTGCCGGTGATCGGGATGCGCACGCACGCGGACCGGTTGCGCTGCGAGTAGACCAGGCTCACCGGGGCCTCGAAGCCGGGTACCAGGCGGTGGTAGGAGTTGACCGTCGGGTTGGTGAACGCCAGCAGGCTCGGCGCGTGGTGCAGGATGCCGCCGATGTAGTGGCGGGCCGTGTCGGACAGGCCGGCGTAGCCGGACTCGTCGTAGAACAGCGGCGCGCCGTCCTTCCACAGCGACTGGTGTGTGTGCATGCCGGAACCGTTGTCGCCGAACAGCGGCTTGGGCATGAACGTCGCCGTCTTGCCGGCCGCCCACGCGGTGTTCTTCACGATGTACTTGAACAGTTGCAGGTCGTCGGCGGCGTGCAGCAGCGTGTTGAAGCGGTAGTTGATCTCGGCCTGGCCGGCGGTGCCGACCTCGTGGTGGGCCCGCTCGATGGTGAAGCCCGCGTCGATCAGGTTCAGCACGATCTGGTCGCGCAGGTCGGCGAAGTGGTCGGTGGGGGAGACGGGGAAGTAGCCGCCCTTGTACTTGACCTTGTAGCCGAGGTTGCCGCCGATCTCGTCGGAGCCGGTGTTCCACCAGCCGGCCTCCGAGTCGATCTCGTGGAACGCGGCGTTCTCCGTGGTGTCGAAGCGGACCGAGTCGAACGTGTAGAACTCGGCCTCCGGCCCGAAGTAGGCCACGTCGGCGATGCCGGACTCGTTGATGTACTGCTCCGCCTTGCGGGCGATGTTGCGCGGGTCACGGCTGTACGGCTCGCGGGTCACCGGGTCGTGCACGAAGTGGTTGACGATCAGCGTCTTCTCCGCGCGGAACGCGTCGACGCGGGCGGTCGCCAGGTCGGGCAGCAGCAACATGTCCGACTCGTGGATGGCCTGGAAACCACGCACCGACGACCCGTCGAACGCGACGCCGTTGTCGATGGCGTCCGCGTCCCACGACTGGGCCGGCACGGTGAAGTGCTGCATGATGCCGGGAAGATCGCAGAAACGTACGTCGACGAATTTGACGTCGTTGTCACGAATGAATCCCAGGACCTCGTCGGGGCTGTTGAACACCGTCGTCGGCTCCTTCATGTCGTTGGCCGGTACGTCACGTTGCCGCGTCCGGGCGGACCTCTATGATCGCATCGCGCTGGGCAGCGAAAATGCGCGCCAGCCGTGTGGGTGACGACGGTAGGTGCGGGGTGTTGCCCAGTGGTCACCCTCACGTTTCACCGATGTTAACGGGCCGGCGGGTTGGGCACCGCACCAGGTCACGACCTAGTCTGGACCGGTGGCGGGGCGTTTCGAGACCTGGTTGGCCGGCGGCAAGTTGGCCGCGCCGACGAACACGAAGAGTGAGCAGTCCGACGGGCGTTTCCCCGGCCAGCGCTACGACCTCCCGGCCGCCGGCCCCGGCTCGGTCGCGTCGCTGGGCCGCCGACTGGTGGCGCTGATCGTCGACTGCGTCCTGGCGACGCTCGTCGCGACCCTGTTCGTCCGTCCGGGCGCGCTGACGCCGGCCCACGTGCAGTCGCTGAACTACTGGAGCCTGCTCACCTGGTTCCTGATCACGGTCGTCGGGACCGGTTTCTTCGCCACGACGCCGGGCATGCTGCTGCTCGGTATCCACGTGGCGCGGGTGGACGGCGGCTCGATGCTGCTGCCGTTGCGCGCGGCGGTGCGCGCGGTGCTGGTCGCGTTGGTCATCCCGGCGGTGGTGTGGGACCGCGACCGCCGCGGCCTGCACGACCGGGCGGTGGGCACGATCGTCCTGTCCAGCCGCTGAGCATTCCGCCCTAGCGGCGGCGGATGGCTCGCTGGACGTTGCGGATCTTGGCGCCCTGCGGCAGCGGGCCCTTGGGCAGCGCGGCACCGGCGGCGCCGCGGCTGGCCAGGGCGGCCAGGCGGGCCTCCAGCGAGTCGATCTCGCCCGCCGTGATGTTCCTGGGCAGCCGCATCAGGTGCTGCTGGAGCCGGCGCAGCGGGACCTGGCCCTCGTCGTTGCCGACGGTGATGTCGTAGATCGGGGTGGTCCCGACCATCCGGGAGATGCGCTTCTTCTCCTGGGCGAGCAGGGTCTTGACACGGTGTGGCGCGCCCTCGCCGACGAGGATCACGCCGGGCCGGCCGAGCACCCGGTGCACCACGTCCATCTGGGCCGTGCCGGAGACCGCCTGGGTCACGTTCCACCGGCCGCGCAGGTTGTCCAGCACCCACGCGGCGGCGCCCGGCTGGCCCTCCGCCTTCGAGTAGATGGTGCGCTGGGCGCGGCGGCCGAAGATCACCAGCGCGAGCAGCACGCCGAAGAGCAGGCCGAGCACCAGCAGGTACCACTGGAAGTTGACGAACAGGCCGATCACGAACCCGACGGCACCCAGGCCGAGGATCGACGCGAGCATCAACGGCAGCAGCAGCGGGTCCTCGCGCCGTTGGGTCTGGAACGCCTCGAAGTACTGGCGCCACCGCTCACGACGCTCGACGCGCCGCTGCCGCGCGGCCGCCTTCGCGGCTTCCTTGTCCTGCTTAGCTGCCATGCCTACAGGATACGGTCGCGGGCCAGCCCCGCGGACAGGGCATGTGGATCGTTCACCGAGTTGTCCACAGGTCGGCCCGCCGTCCGCGCACCGTCGGCCGGCTCTGTCAGGATGCCGGTCATGGACGGGTCGCGGCGCACACTGGACGAGCTTGATCCCGAACAGCGCCGAGTGGTGGCGGCGCCCCGGGGTCCGGTGTGCGTCCTTGCCGGCGCCGGCACCGGCAAGACCAGGGCGATCACCCGCCGGATCGCCCGGCTCATCCATGACGGCCAGGTCGCGGCCGGCCAGGTCCTCGCGGTCACGTTCACCGCGCGTGCCGCTGGAGAGATGCGCACCCGGCTGCGGGCGTTGGACGTGCCGGCGGTCCAGGCGCGCACGTTCCACTCCGCGGCCCTGCGTCAGCTGCGCTACTTCTGGCCCAGGGTGGTGGGCGACCAGCCGTGGGACCTGGTCGAGCACAAGCTGCGGCTGGTCGGGCTGGCGGCCGGCAAGGTCGGCCTGCCCACCGAGGCGGAGACACTGCGTGACCTGGCCAGCGAGATCGAGTGGGCCAAGGCGTGCCTGGTGACGCCGGAGGACTACCCGGCGATCGCCGCGAAGGAGCAGCGGGACACCCCGGCGCCGGTGGCCCAGGTGGCCGCCGTCTACCAGGGCTACGAGCAGGCCAAGACCAGGGCCAGGATGCTCGACTTCGACGACCTCCTCCTGCACACGGCTGCCGCGCTGGAGGAGCACGGCGACGTGGCGGGCGAGTTCCGGGACCGTTACCGGTGCTTCGTCGTCGACGAGTACCAGGACGTCACGCCGCTCCAGCAGCGCGTGCTGGACGCCTGGCTGGGCGACCGGGACGACCTGACCGTCGTCGGCGACGCCAACCAGACCATCTACTCGTTCGCCGGTGCGTCGCCGCGGCCGCTGCTGGAGTTCACCCGGCGCTTCCCGGAGGCGACCGTGGTCCGGTTGGAGCGGGACTACCGGTCCACACCCGAGGTGGTCGAGCTGGCCAACCGGGTGATCTCCGCGGCCAGGGACCGGCCGGCCGGGTCGCGGCTGAAGCTGGTCGGGCAGCGTGCGACCGGGCCGCGGCCGAGGTTCGCCGAGTTCGACGACGAGCCGGCCGAGGCCGGTGCGGTGGCCCGGCGGATCAGGGAACTGCTGGACGGCGGGGTGCCGGCCAGCGAGATCGCGGTGCTGTTCCGGGTGAACGCCCAGTCGGAGGTGTACGAGCAGGCGCTGTCCGAACTCGGCATCCCGTACCTGGTGCGTGGTGGGGAGCGGTTCTTCGCCCGGCCGGAGGTCCGGCAGGCGATGATCGCGCTGCGCCAGGCGGCCGCCGGCGAGCCGCCCGCCGGTGACCTGCCGGCCACGGTCCGCGACGTGCTGGTGCCGCTCGGCCTGTCCGACGAGCCGCCGACCGGTGGTGCGGCGCGGCAGCGGTGGGAGTCGTTGCTGGCGCTCGTCGAACTGGCCGAGGAACTGGCGGCCGTGGTGGCCGAGGCCAACCTGACGCAGTACGTGGCGGAACTGGAACAGCGGGCCGAAGCCCAGCACCCGCCGACCGTCGAGGGAGTGACGCTGGCGTCACTGCACGCGGCCAAGGGCCTGGAGTGGGACGCGGTCTTCCTGGTCGGCATCGTGGAGGGCACGCTGCCGATCCAGCACGCCGACTCCGACGCCGCCGCGGTCGAGGAGGAACGGCGACTGCTCTACGTCGGGGTCACCAGGGCGCGGGAACATCTGTGGCTGTCCTGGGCGCTGGCCCGTTCGCCCGGTGGCCGGCGAGGCCGGCGGCGGAGCAGATTTCTCTACGGGCTGATCCCGGAGGACCACCCGGCCGCCAGGGTGGCCGCACCCCGGGAGGCCAGGGGTGCGCCCAAGTGCCGGCAGTGCGGCGCCCCGCTGGTCGGCACGCTGCCCGTGAAACTCGGCAGGTGTGCGGACTGTCCGTCTGATGTGGACGAAGACCTGTTGGTGCGGCTGAAGTCCTGGCGTGCCGATCAGGCGCGCACGCTGAAAGTGCCGCCGTACGTGGTGTTCACCGACGCCACGCTGGTCGCGATCGCCGAGCAGCGGCCCGTGGACCCCGCCGGTCTGGTCTCGATTTCGGGGATCGGCGCGGCTAAGCTGGAGCGGTTCGGCACGGACGTGCTGGCGCTGGTACGGGAGGGGCCGTCCGGCGAAGCATGACCTTGGGGGTTGGTGCTTGTGCAAGCACGTTCGCTCCATCTGGTCAATCAGATAAAAGGTGTTGCCCCCGCCCACCTTGACCTAATAGCCTGCACTGACACGGTCCGCACGGGCCAAACCATGTTCCAGTAGCCCCTGAAGGAGGTGGCCCCCGGTGATCGAGATCAAGAACATCGCCAACCCAGGCCTCCTCATGGCCGGGGCCACTCCTGTGTTCAAGCTCGGTCTGCTGGCGGCGAAACAGTGTGTCGCCCGACCGTCCGAGCCGCGCCGGTACCGCACCACCGGTGTCACGTTTGCTGTTGCCAATGGTGATCTGTCCCAGCATGGCCAGGTCCAGACCACCCCGATGATCGATGCCACTGGCATCCCACCATCCGCGTATGCGAGGCGCACTTGATCTGCGTCAAGTGCACAGGCTCTCGAAGGCCGCGGACCCGGATGGGATCCGCGGCCTTCGTGTTTTTCCCGCAACTCCACAACCATCCATCCATCCGACAGGAGTCCACCCTCATGTACACAGCAACCGCCCCGCACTCCAGCGGGTCGGTCCTGGAACTCGGCGGAGGTGTCGCCGAGCTCTTGGATGCGACACCACTGGCAGGGCCAGAGCTGCCTTGCCAGATCAACGACCCTGACCTCTGGTTCGCCGAGGCACCGGCCGATCTGGAGCGGGCCAAGGCCATGTGTGCCGACTGCCCGGTCCGGGCGCAGTGCCTCGCCGGAGCGCTGGCACGGCGGGAGCCGTGGGGCGTCTGGGGAGGCGAGATCTTCGAGCGGGGACTGGTGATCCCGCGGAAGAGGCCACGCGGCCGGCCCAGAAAGGACGACCGCAGGCACGAACCCGTGCCGAGCGTCCGAACCGAGAAGGCGGCCAAGGAGGCAGCGGCATGAACGCTCAACTCACCAGCAACCAGATGAACACCCGTAGCTACTTCCCAAGTGGAGCTGACATGTATCTCATGCAAGAAGAACTGGCGAGAGCCCGAATGCGGGAGAGCCAACGCGCGGCCGAGCACGAGCGGCAGGCGCGGCGGCTCGTCTCCGCACGGCGTTGGGGTCGGCTGGCCAACTGGGCGGCCCGGCACGCCGAGGAGGCTCGCAGCGGTCTGTGATCGCCAGGGGACACCCTGAACGAACGGACTAACGAGAGGTGGACGGCATACCGGCGGCGGTAGCGTGCCGGTATGCCGCCACACACCCATGACGGAATCGACTGGACAGCACGGCTCGCCGATCTCCGGCGGGCCGACGAGGTGAACGGCGCCGCACTGCGGTCCGTCGCCGAGCGACTACTCGACTCACTGCCGGCACCGCATCCGACGATCCTGGACGTCGGCAGCGGTGCCGGTGGCATGAGCGCCGCCCTCGCCGAGACGATGGTGCGCCGCGCCGGATCGGCACCCGCGGGTCGACTGGTGTTGGTGGACGCCGTGCCGGAATTGTTGGCCGCGGCCGCTTCGGCTGCGTCGACCGCCGCCGGATCGGGCCAGGTGGACGTGCGGACGGTATGCACTGACCTGGCTGGCGACCCGGCAGCGGTCGCCGATGTGGCGGGTGACGCCGATCTGGTGTGGGCGTCCAATGTGGCCCATCACGTACCGGATCAGCGGCAGGCCGTGGCCACGTTGGCCGGGTGGTTGGGTACCGGCGGCTGCCTCGCGCTCGCCGAGGGTGGCCTGGCCATGCGGTGCCTGCCATGGGACGTGGGCGTGGGCGAACCGGGATTGCAGAGCAGGCTGCTCGCCGCCCAGGAGACGTGGTTCTACCAGATGCGCGCCGGCATGGACGGTGTGGTGCGGCTGCCGGTCGGTTGGAACCGGGTGCTCACCGATCTCGGACTGAGCCGGGTGACGGCGTTCAGTTACCTGGTGGACGTGCCCGCGCCGCTGGACGACACCGGCCGCGCGGCGGTGGTCAGCTGGCTGGGGTGGCTGACGAGCACGACCTGTGACTTGCTCGACCCGGCCGACCTCGACGCCCTGCACCGTCTGGCCGACCCGGCGGACCCGGCCTACGTGGGCCACCGCGACGACGTGTTCCTGCTCAACGCCAACACGGTGCACCTCGGTTGGCGTACTTGATCATCATGGGCGTAGTTTCAGGTTGTGGCTGACGAGATGGCCGTGACCTGTGTGCGCTGTTCCCGGCAGCGGGACCAGCGGGTACTGACGGCGGACGCCCTGGCGTGGGTGGCGGAGCGGGATCGTGGAGCAGTGCGGTGGCTGTGCCCGGCGTGCGCCCGAGCACACGCCCGAGACATCGAGGCAAAGCTCCCGCTGGAGTACTGGTAACGCCGGCCGCGACGTTCAACTGGCGGCCGCGGTGGCCGAGCGGCCGGCCGGCGGCCGGCCCAGCGGTGGTGCTGGCGGCGGGACCGGTGTTGTTGGTGCCGTGCGGCGCGTGGTTGGTGGGCATAGCGCGGGCTGGTGGCTGGTCGTACGAGCGGTGGTGCTGGCGGTGGGGCCGGTGTTGTTGGTGCCGGGCGGTGCGCTGTTGGTGGCGGGCACAGCGCGGGTGCTGGAGTTGGCGCTGGGGCCGCAGGCGTTTGGCCGGCCGGTGGATGGCCGTGGTTAGGCGCCGCTGGCGGCTTCGTCTTCGGTGAAGCCCGGTTGCCAGCGTTCGACTATGGCGCGTAGCGCTACTTCGGCGTCCAACTGGCAGAGGATGCCGGTGGCGCCGGCCGTCACGCGGTGGATGAGCAGGTACTGCGGGGGCAGGTTCAGGGAGCGGCCGGTCTGGAAGTCCTGGCCGCGCATGTCGCCCACCCGGCCGGCCTGGCGTTGCAGCCAGCGGCGGGTGAAGTGGAACCGCTCAGTTTGCAGCGGCTCGGTGAACGGCGCCAGGTAGTCCAGCACATGGCTGGCCTCCAGCGTCGTGCCCGGCCGGATGAAGTGCTCGTTGTGCAGCAGCGTCAGCAGGTCGGCCGACCGGCCCTGGGCGGCCAGCCTGGTCATCACGCCCAGCGGCTTCGGGATGCCGCCGGGCAGGCGGGCGCACGCGCCGAAGTCGATCACGCCCATCCGGCCGTCAGCCATCAGCATGAAGTTGCCGGGGTGCGGGTCGGCGTGCAGCAGGCCCGACCTGGCCGGGGCCGAGAAGTGGAACTCGGCCAGGACGTGGCCGGCGTGGTCGCGGTCGGCCCGGCTGCCCTCCCTGATGATCGTGGCCAGCGGCACCCCCGTCAGCCACTCGCTGACCATCACCTTCGGCGCGCTGGCCACCACCTTCGGCACCAGGATCGACCGGTCGCCGTCGAACGTGGCCGCGAACGTGCGCTGGTTGTCCGCCTCGGTGCGGTAGTCGAGCTCCTCCTCCATCCGCTCCCGCAGCTCGGCCAGCAGTGGGCGCATCTCCTGACCGGGCACCAGCGCCTGGAACAGCCGGCTGAACCGCTGGAGTTGCCGCAGGTCGGACGTCAGCGCCTCGTCGGCACCCGGGTACTGGATCTTCACCGCGACATCCCGGCCGTCGTGCCATACCGCCCGGTGCACCTGCCCGATGCTGGCCGCGGCCGCCGGCTCGTCGTCGAACTCGGCGAACCGGGCCGTCCACCCCGTGCCCAGTTGCTCGGCCAGCACCCGGTGCACCGACTTCACCGTCATCGGCGGCGCCGCCGTCTGGAGCTTGGTCAGCGCCTCGCGGTACGGCTCGGCCAGCTCGTCGGGCACCGCGGCCTCGAACACGCT
This sequence comes from Pseudonocardiaceae bacterium, assembly GCA_035273045.1. Lineage (GTDB taxonomy): Bacteria > Actinomycetota > Actinomycetes > Mycobacteriales > Pseudonocardiaceae > DATEPR01. The sequence goes on from DATEPR010000056.1 coordinate 14,740, forward strand.
CAGGGCTTGGCCGAACTTCATCGCCCCACCCTTGAGCTGGCCCAACACCGCGAACACCTGCTCGGCCGTCCGCGCGGAGATCTCCGCGCTGACCTCGCCTGCGTCCTGCCCGGCCAGCCGCCGGCCCCAACCGCCCACCACACGGCCCGCCACGCCCAGCGGAAGGGTGGCCAGCTTGGCGGTCCGGGTGACGGCCTTGCGCGGGATGTCAGTCACGGCCTCCCTCTCCTGTTGTGACGATCTGTGCTCGACATCCGACGAAGCCGAATCAGCGTTACGGCCATCGGGTGCTGTCGACTCAATCTTGGCGGATGGCGGTGGTCACCGGATCATCTCCTGGTGTGGTTTTGGCGGTACGTCGGATGTCGCATCCTCCCTTGGTGACGGTATCCGGCCGGCGCAATCCCGTCCGGTGCGTACCCGATTTGGCGGCCGCGTCACAGGTGCACCGGGCGTGCGGCTCCCACTCGATCCGCGTACACCGGCCGGTGAACACGTCGATCTCGACCGCGGCACCCCACACCGGCAGGTCGTCCCGGCCGGCACCAGAGCCGTGCAGGAAGCGCAGCGCCTGGCCGGCCGCGAAGGCGGCCGTGGCCTGGGCGGACGCCAGGTCGGCCGGTTGCGGGTGGTCGGCCAGCTGCGCCGCCACCGCCGGCCAGCACGGGTCGGCGTCGGTGTTGTGCAAGTCGACGCAACGCAGGCAACTCGTCCGGCCCGGTACCACCAGCGGGCCGACCACGCCGGTGCCCTCGGCCGCGTGCACCATCAGGTGCGGCACACCG
>DATEPR010000057.1:0-4320 GCA_035273045.1 Pseudonocardiaceae bacterium
TTGCGCGGCCAGGACATACAGCTCGCGGCGTCGCGTGAAACCGGCCGGCGTCGCGTCGCCGGCCGGCATGGGAGAACCTGTAGGCATGCGCATAGGTTTCGCCGTGCCCATGGCCGGACCATGGGCGACACCGGAGAACCAGCTCGACGTCGCCATTCGGGCCGAGAAACTCGGTTACCAGTCGCTGTGGACCCTGCAGCGAATCCTGAATCCGCCTGATTCGCCGGATACCTCATATCGCAACGTGCCCGATCCGTTGCTCACCCTCGCCTATCTGGCCGGCCACACCACTTCCGCCCGGCTCGGCGTGGCGGTACTGAACGTACCGTTCATCTCGCCGGCGCTGCTGGCCAAGCAGACCGCCACACTGGACCGGATCTCCGGCGGGCGCCTGGATCTCGGGCTCGGCCTCGGTTGGCTGCCCGAGGAGTTCGTCGCCTCCGGCGTGTCCACGGCCCGCAGGGGTGCCCGCGCCGAGGAGTTCCTGAACGTGCTGTCCGCATTGTGGAGCGGCACGGTGAGTCCGTTCCAGGGTGAGTTCTACGCGCTGCCGGAGGCGCTGATGGCGCCCACGCCGGTGCAGCGGCCCCGGCCGCCGGTGCTGTTCGGCGGCGGTTCCGGCGCTGACGCGGCGCTGCGGCGGGTGGGCCGGCTGGCGGACGGCTGGATCAGTGCCAGCCGCGAGGATCCGAGGGACATCGGCCGGGCCGTCGGCGTGGTGAAGGAGGCCGCCGAACGCGCCGGCCGCGATCCCGCCGCGCTGCGGTTCGTCGTCCGGGCCGCGCTCGGTGCCCCCGTACACGGCCCTGATTCGCCGCTGTACGGCCCGTACGATCGCGTCCGGGACGGTGTGGCGTGGCTCGGCGATCAGGGCGTCACCGAGGTGTTCTACGACCCGAACTTCGATCCGGCGATCGTCGCGCCCGACGTGCCGCCGGACGTCGCGCTGGGCAGGGTCACGGAGATGCTGTCGGCTCTCGCCCCGTGAGGGCCGGTTCGGGCAGCGCCGTCGGCAGGTAGTGGGCGGCGAGCAGGCGCAGCGGTTTGGTCGTGCTGAACGACAGCACCCACACGCTGCCCTTCTTGGCGCGGATCTCGCCCAACTCCAGCCCGGCCCGTTCGGCCAGCCTGCCCAGCACGTCCGGGATCACCGCGCCCTGGCTGCAGATCACCGGTGTGCCGTCGGCCCGCGCCACCGCGACCAGCCGGCGCAGCGTGCCCTCCGGGTCGCGGGCGTGCGCCGCCTCGGTGAGCGTCGGCTCGATCGCCACCGGTTCGCCGAGTTCGTCGGCGACACCGCGCACGGTCTCCACGCAGCGCAGCACGTCGGCCGCGTGCACCCGGTCCGGCCGGAACAACGGCAGCAGCACGCGCAACGCGGCGGCCTGCTGGTCGCCGACCGGGCTGAGCGGCCGCTGCTCGTCCGGGCCGGGCCAGGCGGACCGCTTGCCCGCCTTGGCGTGCCGCACCAGCAGGACGGTCCTGGTGTCCGCGGGCAGCGCGGTGAAACGGCCGACGACGTCCCGGTCCGTGTCGTACGACAACAGGTCCAGCGCGGCGGCCGGGCGCACCCAGCGCAGCTCGTCCACCTCGTGGTTGGGCCGGAACGGGCCGCCCTCGGCCCGGCCGGCGAAGTACGTCACCGACTTCAGGCCCGGCACCGGTTCCGCCACCGGATACCGGACGTCACCCAGCGGCCGGCCCAGCACCGGCAGGTAACCGGTCTCCTCGTGGGTTTCCCGCACCGCGCACGCGGCCGCCGTCTCACCCCGCTCCAGCTTTCCCTTGGGCAGCGACCAGTCGTCCCTGCTGGGCCGGTGCACCACGGCGATCTCGACCTTGCCGGACGCGGGCCACCGCCACAGCACCGTGCCCCCGGCCCGCACGGTGATCCGCCGGCCGGCGTCAGCCGGGCCGGTCATGCGCCTCGAACATTTCGCCGATCATCCCCCGGGGAGTTCCGCTATTCCTTGCCCGAATGGGTGCGCATCAGCTCCGTCTGATGGTCGCGTACCCGGGTGCCGTCGGCCGGTGCGGGCAGCCACCGTCCGTCGGACTGCAACAGCCAGCACCGCGTCGCCGGGTCCAGCGCCGAGTCCAGGATGCCGTCCAGCTGTGCCCGCAGCTTCTGGTCGGCCACCCGGACCAGCACCTCGACCCGCCGGTCCAGGTTGCGGTGCATCATGTCCGCGCTGCCCAGCCAGTGCTCGTCCGCGCCGACGAACTGGAAGATCCTGGAATGCTCCAGGAACCGGCCCAGGATCGACCGGACCCTGATCCGCTCGGACAGGCCGGGCAGGCCGGGCCGCAGCGCGCAGATGCCGCGTACCACCACGTCGACGTCCACGCCGGACTGCGACGCCCGGTACAGCGCGTCGATGACCTGCTCGTCCACCAGTGAGTTGACCTTGATCCGGACACCGGCGGGCCGGCCGGCGGCCGCGTGCCCGATCTCCCGGTCGATCCGGTCCACGATGCCCCGGCGCACCTGGTGCGGCGCCACCAGCAGGTTGTGGTAGCGGGTCTGCCGCGAGTAGCCGGTGAGTACGTTGAACAGGTCGGTCAGGTCGGCGCCGATGGACGGTTCCGCGGTGAGCAGGCCGATGTCCTCGTACAGCCGGGCCGTCTTCGGGTTGTAGTTGCCGGTGCCGATGTGGCAGTAGCGGCGGATGTGCGAACCCTCCTGGCGCACCACGAGACACGTCTTGCAGTGCGTCTTCAGGCCGACCAGCCCGTACACCACGTGCACGCCGGCCTTCTCCAGTTCCCTGGCCCACCGGATGTTGGCCTGCTCGTCGAACCGCGCCTTGATCTCCACCAGCGCCACCACCTGCTTGCCCGCCTCGGCGGCCGCGATCAGCGCGTCCACGATCGGCGAGTCACCGGAGGTCCGGTACAGGGTCTGCTTGATCGCCAGCACGTTGTCGTCCGCGGCGGCCTGCTCGATGAATCGCTGCACGCTGGTGGAGAACGAGTCGTACGGGTGGTGCACCAGCACGTCGCTCTCCCGCAGGGTGTGGAACACGCTGCGCGGCGTCTCGCTGTCCGCGAACGCGGGATGGGTGGCCGGCACGAACGGCCGGTCCTTCAGGTCCCTGCGGTCCACCGAGTACAGCTGCCACAGGCAGGACAGGTCCATCAGGCCGCGCACCTCGACGACGTCCGCCTTGTCGACGTCGATCTCCCTGGTGAGCAGGTCCAGCATGTCGTCGGTCATGTCCTCGCCGACCTCCAGCCGGACCGGCAGGCCGAAGCGGCGCCGCGCGAGTTCCTGTTCCAGCGCCTGCAACAGGTGCTCGTGCCGGTCCTCCTCGACCTCGAAGTCGGCGTTCCGGGTCACCCGGAACAGGTGGTACTCCGTGACGTCCATGCCGTCGAACAGCTCACCGAGATGGTTGGCGATCAGCTCCTCCAGCGGCAGGAACGTGGCGTGGTTGCGGTCCCTGTTCTGCTCGACGCGGATCAGCCTCGGCACGTTGTTGGGCACCTTGACCCGGGCGAAGTGTCGGGTGCCGTTCACCGGGTCGTGCACGGTCACCGCGAGGTTGAGCGACAGCCCCGAGATGTACGGGAACGGGTGCGACGGGTCGACCGCGAGCGGGGTCAGCACCGGGAAGACCTGGTCGGTGAAGTAGTTGGACAGCCGCAGCCGGTCCGCCTCGGCCAGCTCCTGCCAGGTGACGATGCGGATGCCGTGCTCGGCCAGCTCGGGCACGATGTGGTCCACGAACACCATGGAGTGCTGCTGGACGAGTTCCTGGTTGCGCTTGACGATCCAGGCGAGCTGTTCCTCCGGTGTCAGGCCGTCCGCGCTGCGCACCGGCAGGCCGGTCTCCTCGCGGCGCTTCAGCCCCGCCACCCGGACCATGTAGAACTCGTCCAGGTTGGACGCGAAGATCGCGAGGAACTTGGCCCGTTCCAGCAGCGGCTGGGAGGTGTCCTCGGCCAGGGCGAGCACTCTGGCGTTGAAGTCCAGCCAGGACAGCTCGCGGTTGAAGTACCGGTCGTCGGGCAGTTCCACGCCCGCTGCCGCGGTGGCGATCTCGGTGGCCGCGGGCGGCGCCGAGGGCACGCCGGCCCCGGCGGCCTCGCCGGTCACCGTGGTGACGGCCCGTCGCCTGGCCCGCGTCTCGGTCTCCCTCGCCAGCTCACTCACGCCGCCCATTGTCCCCGATCAGGTCGATTTGACGACCCCGCCGAGGGAAGGACGATCAGGTGACGGATGGCTGACAGCAGGGCTGCCAGCCGGCGACCGCCGCCGTGTGCCGGCCGACGCCCAGCGCGCCGGCCACGGCCAGATCCTCCGCCGTGTCCACGTCG
>DATEPR010000058.1:0-8070 GCA_035273045.1 Pseudonocardiaceae bacterium
GGTCGCCGAGCTTGGCGGCGTTGTCCTGGAGATCGTGGTCCAGCACGTACTTGAGCACGGCCGAGGCCCCGGCCATGGCAACGGGATTACCGCCGAACGTGGAGATCGAGTTCGCCGTGATGCTGTCCATCAACTCGCCCCGGGCGACGACACCGCCGATGGCGAGGCCGTTGCCCAGGCCCTTGGCGAAGGTCATCGCGTCCGGCCGGACGCCGTGCGCCTGGATCCCCCAGAAGTGTTCGCCGGTCCGTCCCCACCCGGTCTGCACCTCGTCGGACACGAACAGGATGCCGTACTCGTCCAGCACCTGCTGGAACGCGCCGTACAGCCCGTCGGGCGGCAGCGTGAATCCGCCGACTCCCTGGATCGGCTCGGCGATCAGGCATGCGATGTCACCTGATGTGGTGGTCTCGATGACGTCTCTCAGGTCGGCGACGCACGCCTTGATGTAGTCGGCGTCCGAGAGATCCCGGTATGGGCTGCGGTAGCGGTATCCGCCCTGCACGTAGCTGACGTTCATCGGTCGCAGCGCGGTGGCCGACCAGCCCCGGTTGCCGGTGATGGCGACCGTGCCGAAGCCCCTGCCGTGGTAGGAGTTCCGCATCGCGAGCACCTGGTTGCTGCGCCGCGCCTGGGTGGCGAGCATCAGCGCGGTCTCGTTGGCCTCGGTGCCTGAGTTGGTGAAGAAGACCTTGGCGTCGGGGATGCCGGACAGTTCGGCGATCTTCTCGGCCAGTTCCACCTGCTGGCGGATCAGGTAGAGGGTCGACGTGTGCATGACGCCGGTGTCCAACTGCCGGCGGATGGCGTCGCTGATCTCGGCGACGTCGTAGCCGATGGCGTTGGTCAGGATGCCGGCGAAGAAGTCCAGGTAGGTCCGGCCGTTGGCGTCGGTGACCCGGCGGCCGTTGGCGGACACGATCTCGATGGGCTCGTCGTAGTAGAGGGCCAGCCAGCGGGGCAGCACCGCGCGGTGCCTGGCCAGCAGGTCGTCGTCGGTCATCGGACTGCCTCCGTCCGCCGAGGGTTCCGCCGATGACCCGAGTCTGGCCAGCCGGCCGCCGGCCCGCCACCAACAACGTGTATCGGGAACCGGCCGTCTGGATTACGTTGTGCACACCGATCGAGGGAGCGCGGCGCGATGTATCCGACGGTGTCCGACGTGCTGGCCCTGCCCGTGATGCGCAAGGGCCGGCCGACGGTGGTCGCGGGCGGCGCTGGGCTGGGCAACGGGGTGCGGTGGGTGCACGTGGCCGAGATCGCGGACATCGCGCACCTGTTGCAGGGCGGTGAGCTGGTGCTGACCACGGGGATCGCGCTGCCGGACGACGGGCCGGCGCTGACCCGGTACGTGGACGAGCTGGCGGGGGTGGGCGCCGCGGGGCTGGTGGTGGAGCTGGTCCGCCGGTGGAGTGACACGTTGCCGGCGGCGCTCACCCTGGCGGCTGACCGCAGGTCACTCCCCCTGGTGACGCTGGCTGAGGAGACCCGGTTCGTTTCGGTGACCGAGGCGGTGATCGCATTGATCCGGGACGCGCAACTGGCCGAGTTGCGGGCGGCCGAGCAGGTGCACGAGACGTTCACGGCGCTCACCGTGTCCGGTGCGGAACCGGCGGAGGTGCTGCGCGAGGTGGCGCGGACGGCCCGGCTGCCGGTGGTGCTGGAAACGCTGTCGCACGACGTGCTGGCCTACGACTCGGCGGGCACGGATCCGACGGCGTTGCTGGCGGACTGGCGGGCCAGGTCGCGCAAGGTGGCGGTGCGGGAGCGCACCGGCTACGACGTGGACAGCGGCTGGCTGGTCACCGTGGTGGGCGCCCGGGGTGACGACTGGGGCCGGTTGGTGCTGGTGTGTCCGGAGCAGCCGCAGCATCCGCAGGTCGTGGTGGTGGAGCGGGCGGCGTCGGCGCTGGCGGTGCACCGGTTGCTGGCCAGGGACCGGGAGACGCTGGAGCGCCAGACGCACCGCACACTGCTCACCGAACTGCTGGCGCCGGGTGCGCTCCCGGCGGACCTGACCGCCCGTGCGGCGGCGCTCGGTGTGCCGTTGGAACGGCACATCCTGGTCGGTGTCGCGGTGCGGCCGAGAACCGCGGAAGCGGATCTGCCGGCGCTGGCGGCGCAGGAGTTGCTGCGGGACATCGCGGACGCGACCGCGTTGGCGGCGCGCCGGGCGGCGGTGCCGGCGCTGGTGGGCGCGGTGGACGACGTGAGCGTGCGGGCGTTGATCGCGGTGGACCGGCCGGGCACGGTGCCGGACGAGCGGGCCGACGCGGTCGTCGCTCCGGTGCTGCGACGCCTGGCCACCGGCATCCACCGGGCGGTGCGGCCGAATCCGAGGGCGCTGCCGGTGGTGGTGGCGGTCGGTACGACGGTCGGCGCCGTGGTGGACGCGCGGCGCACGCTGGCCGAGGCGTCGCACGTGGCGCAGGCGGCGCTGCGCACCGGCGTCGAACGGTCGTATCACCGGCTGGCGGACGTGCGGCTGCGCGGCCTGTTGCACCTGTTGCGGGACGACGAGCGGCTGGCGGCGTTCGCGGAGCGGGAACTCGGGCCGTTGCTGGCCAGGACGGACCGGGCGGGCGCGCGGCTGGTGGACGCGCTGCGGCTGTACTGCGAGCACGGCGGGAACAAGTCGGCGGCCGCGGCGGCGGCGCACCTGTCGCGGACCGCGTACTACCAGCGGCTGGCGCGGATCGAGCAGGTCCTCGGGGTGTCGCTGGAGGACTCGGAGTCGATGTTGTCGCTGTACGTGGCGCTGCTGGCGGTGGACGCGGGCGCCCGGCCCGGTCGCTAGCCGCCGGTCACCAATGGTGGACACACTGGCACTGCCCGGTCCGCACTCGTAGGCTCGACTATTCCCGGATCACCGGAGCAAGGAGGCACCAGTGGCAGAGGTCGTCAGGGCCGCACTCGTCCAGCAGCAGTGGACGGGCGACAAGGAAACGATGATCGAGAACGCGGTGCGGCACGTCGCGACCGCGGCGTCGGCCGGCGCCCAGGTGGTGTGCCTGCAGGAGTTGTTCTACGGGCCGTACTTCTGCCAGGTGCAGGACGCCGACTACTACTCCTACACCGAGGCGGTCCCGGACGGGCCGACCACGAACCTGATGCGGGATCTGGCGAAGCAGCACGGCGTGGTGCTGGTCGTGCCGGTCTACGAGGAGGAGCAGCCGGGCGTCTACTACAACACGGCCGCCGTGATCGACGCGGACGGGCGGTACCTGGGCAAGCACCGCAAGAACCACATTCCGCAGGTGAAGGGCTTCTGGGAGAAGTTCTACTTCCGGCCCGGGAACCTGGGTTACCCGGTGTTCGACACGGCGGTGGGCCGGATCGGCGTGTACATCTGCTACGAGCGGCACTTCCCGGAGGGCTGGCGGGCGCTGGGCCTGGCGGGCGCGCGGATCGTGTTCAACCCGTCGGCGACCAGCAGGGGCCTTTCGCAGTACCTGTGGCGGCTGGAGCAGCCGGCGGCGGCGGTGGCGAACGAGTACTTCGTCGGCGCGCTCAACCGGGTCGGCATCGAACCGTTGGGCGACAACGACTTCTACGGTCAGTCGTACTTCGTCGACCCACGCGGCCAGCTGGTCGGGGAGGCGGCGTCGGACTCCGAGGACGAGGTCGTCGTGCGGGACCTGGACATGGGGACGCTGGCCGAGGTGCGGGACCTGTGGGCGTTCTACCGGGATCGCCGGCCGGAGACGTACACGCCGCTCGTGCGGGCGTGAGGGGTCGCGATGACGACCCTGATCAGCGGTGGCACCGTGGTCACGTCGACCGGCACGGTGGAGGCGGACGTCCTGGTCGACGGTGAACGGATCGCGGCCGTGCTGGAGCGGGGCAGCGGGCTGGCCGGGTCGGTGGACCGGGTGATCGAGGCGGGCGGCCGGTACGTGCTGCCCGGTGGGATCGACGCGCACACCCACATGGAGATGCCGTTCGGCGGCACTTTCTCGCATGACACGTTCGAGACGGGCACCCGGGCGGCGGCGTGGGGCGGCACGACGACGATCATCGACTTCGCCGTGCAGGCCAAGGGCACCTCACTGCTGTCCACTCTGGACAAGTGGCATGCCAAGGCGGACGGCAACTGCGCGATCGACTACGGCTTCCACATGATCGTGTCGGACGTCAACGAGTCGACGCTGAAGGAGATGCAGTCCTGCGTCGACGCGGGCGTGAACAGCTTCAAGATGTTCATGGCCTACCCGGGCGTGTTCTACGCGACGGACGGCGAGATCCTGCTGGCGATGCAGCAGGCCCGGCGCACCGGCGGGCTGGTGATGATGCACGCGGAGAACGGCATCGCCATCGACCAGCTGGTGGAGCAGGCGCTGGCGGCCGGGCACACCGAACCGGTGCAGCACGGGCTGACCCGCCCGCCGGAACTGGAGGCCGAGGCGACGTCGCGGGCGATCACGCTGGCCGGGGTGACCGGTGCGCCGCTGTACATCGTGCACCTGTCCGCGGCGCAGGCACTGGCCGCGGTGAGCCAGGCACGGGACACCGGGCAGAACGTGTTCGCCGAGACGTGCCCGCAGTACCTGTGGCTGTCCATCGAGGACCTGGCGAAACCGGGTTTCGAGGGCGCGAAGTACGTGGCGTCTCCCCCGCTGCGGCCCAAGGAGCACCAGGCGTCGCTGTGGCGGGGGCTGCGCACGAACGACCTGTCCGTGGTGTCCACCGACCACTGCCCGTTCTGCTTCGCCGAGCAGAAGGAACTGGGCCGGGACTCGTTCGCGAAGATCCCGAACGGCATCCCCGGTGTGGAGCACCGGATGGACCTGTTGCACCAGGGCGTCGCGGCCGGGGAACTGTCGCTGGCCAGGTGGGTGGACGTGGCGGCGACGACGCCGGCGCGGATGTTCGGCCTGTACCCGCGCAAGGGTGTCATCCAGCCGGGGTCGGACGCGGACATCGTGGTGTACGACCCGACGGCGACGCAGACGCTGTCCGTGCAGACGCACCACATGAACGTGGACTACTCGGCGTACGAGGGGATGCGGATCACCGGCCGGGTGGAGACGGTGCTGTCCCGGGGTCGGGTGCTGATCGAGGGCGGGCAGTACCACGGCGGCAAGGGACACGGGCGGTTCCTGTCGCGGGGACTGTCGCAGTACCTGAACTGAAGGGGGAGGCATGGAGTTCGGCGTTGTCCTGCAGACGGATCCGCCGGCGAGCGCGGTCGTGGACACGATGCGCGCGGCCGAGGAGCACGGTTTCCGCTACGGCTGGACGTTCGACTCGCACGTGCTGTGGCAGGAGCCGTTCGTGATCTACAGCCGGATCCTGGCCGAGACGTCACGGCTGATGGTGGGTCCGATGGTGACCAATCCGAGCACCAGGGACTGGTCGGTGATCGCGTCGCTGTTCGCCACGCTGAACGACATGTACGGCAACCGGACGGTGTGCGGGATCGGGCGGGGTGACTCGGCCCGCCGGGTGATCGGGCAGCCGCCGGCGACGCTGGCCACCGTGCGCGACGCCATGCGGGTGATCAAGGGCCTGGCCGAGGGGCGCGAGGTCGAACACCACGGCACACTGGTGCGGATTCCGTGGGTGCGGGACGGGAAGCTGGAGATCTGGATGGCGGCCTACGGGCCGAAGGCGCTGAAACTGGTCGGCGAGCAGGCCGACGGTTTCATCCTGCAGACCGCCGACCCGGACATCGCGCGCTGGACGATCGGCGCGGTCCGGGACGCGGCGGTGGCGGCGGGCCGGCCGGCGGACGCGGTGACGATGTGCGTCGCCGCGCCCGCCTACGTCGGCGCCGACCTGCCGCACCAGCGGGACCAGTTGCGCTGGTTCGGCGGCATGGTCGGCAACCACGTCGCCGACCTGGTGGCCCGCTACGGCACGTCGGGGCCGGTGCCGCACGCGCTGACCGACTACATCGAGGGCAGGAACGGCTACGACTACTCCCACCACGGCCGGGCCGGGAACCGGTCGACCGATTTCGTGCCGGACGCGATCGTGGACCGGTTCTGCCTGCTCGGCCCGGCCGAGGCGCACGTCGAGCGGCTGCGTGAACTGGCCGGCCTGGGGGTGGCGCAGTTCGCGCTGTACCTGATGCACGACCAGCAGGACAAGACACTGGCCGCCTATGGAAACGACGTGCTCCCGGCACTGTCCTGACATTCCGTGCCCGCTTCGTCACGGCCTGTCGATGTGATGTGCGCTTATCGCCGGATACTTGCAATTACTACTTGCCGGCGTCAACAATCACCTCGCACGACCCGGCGGACGAAGGGCGAGGTAACGATGGCGAAACCCCGGATCACACTCACCCGCCGGGAGTGGACCAGGGCCGCCGGCATGATCGCCACCGTCGTCGGGCTGACCGTGATCGGCTGGGGTGTGCTGTTCCTGTTCGTGATCCCGGGCCACTACACCGTGGGCGCGAAGACGTTCGGCGTCGGCATCGCGCTGACCGCCTACACGCTGGGCGCCCGGCACGCCTTCGACGCCGACCACATCTCCGCGATCGACAACACCACCCGCAAGCTGATGGCCGACGGGCAGCGGCCGCTGTCGGTCGGGTTCTGGTTCTCGCTGGGCCATTCGTCGATCGTGTTCGGCCTGTCGCTGCTGCTCGGTTTCGGGGTGAAGGCGCTGATCGGGCCGGTGGCGAACGACTCGTCCCGGCTGCACGCGGTCACCGGGGTGGTCGGCACCAGCGTGTCCGGCGTGTTCCTGTACGCGATCGCGATCATCAACCTGGTCGTGCTGGTGGGGATCCTGAAGGTGTTCGCGGGGATGCGCCGCGGCCACTTCGACGAGGCGGCGCTGGAGGAACAGCTCGACAGCCGCGGCTTCATGAACCGGATCTTCGGCCGGTTCACCCGGTCCATCACCAAGCCGTGGCAGATGTACCCGGTGGGTGTCCTGTTCGGACTCGGGTTCGACACGGCCACCGAGGTGGCGCTGCTGGTGCTGGCCGGCACCGGCGCGGCGGCCAACCTGCCGTGGTACGCGATCCTGGTGCTGCCGGTGCTGTTCGCCGCCGGCATGAGCCTGTTCGACTCCATCGACGGGTCGTTCATGAACTTCGCCTACGGCTGGGCGTTCGCCAAGCCGGTGCGCAAGGTGTACTACAACATCACCATCACCGGGCTGTCCGTCGCGGTGGCGCTGCTGGTCGGCACCATCGAGATGCTCGGCCTGCTGGCCGGCGAGTTCAACTGGACCGGCGCCTTCTGGCGCTGGGTGTCCACTGTGGACCTGAACCTGATCGGGTTCGGCATCGTGGGGCTGTTCGTGGTGACCTGGGTGGTGGCGATCGCGGTGTGGCGGTTCGGCCGGATCGAGGACCGGTGGACCGCCCGGCTGCGCACGGCGGCCGAACCCATGGACTGACCGGTCAGCGGATCGGGCGGGTGGTGCCGTCCCAGGTGCCGTCCAGCAGGGTCGGCAGGTACTCGGCCAACTGCTCCGGGTAGATCCGCTCGGACGTGGACCGCAGTTCCCGCTGGGTCCACCACCGGTGGCCGTCCACCGGGTCGGCCTGCCCGGTCCTGGCCAGGAAGAACCACTCCTCGCTGTGCTGTGTGCCCTCCGGCGTCGGGAAGCTGACCCGCCGCAGCCACGCCGGGCCGACCAGCCGGTCCGGCGACGCCCGCAGCCCCGTCTCCTCGTGCAGTTCGCGCACCGCCGTGGCGCGCAGGTCCTCGCCGTTCTCGACACCGCCGCCCGGCGTGTACCAGAACGACTGCTCGTCGTCGGCGCCGGGCCGCAGCAGCACCCGCCCGGCCGGGTCGGCCAGCACGATCCTGGCCGCCCGCCGCCATGACGTGGCCGCTGCCGGCACGTCCGGATCGGGCTCGGCGATCTCGAAGTAGTGCGGCTGTCGGGCGGTGCCGGCCAGCCGCAGCCACCGCACCAGGCGCCGCCTGCGCAGCGCCAGGGTGTCCCGGACCGCGTCATTGTGCACTCGCCTGGCCAGCACGACCCGCTGCTCGGCGTCGGCCAGTTCCTCGGCCAGGGCCGCGGGCACGATCGACCGGTCCAGGTCGCCGAGCAGCCGGGACAGTTCGCTCTCCGTGGCCTCCCGGTCGTCCCGCCCGGCCA
>DATEPR010000059.1:0-3345 GCA_035273045.1 Pseudonocardiaceae bacterium
CAGGTCGGCCATGGCCGCCACGTGCCACGCGGGCACCGGCTGCTCCACCACCTCGATGCCCGCGTCGGCCAGCGCGGGCAGCCAGCGGCGCGCCGTCGGCTCGTCCCACGACCCGTTCAGGTCGACCCGCAGGCTCAGCCGGTCCGCCAGCTTCCCCGCGATCGTGCCGACCCTCGCCACGTCGGCCGCGGGCGGCTCGGCGCCCATCTTCAGCTTGGCACTGGCGTGCCCCTCGGCCAGCTTGGCCACCAGCTCGGCGACGACCACGTCGGCCGGCTCCGCGCCGGCGGCCCACGTGACCGGCAGCGAATCCCGGTGCAGGCCGCCGAGCAGGTCGTGCAACGGCACACCGTGCAGCTTGCCCAGCACGTCCCACAACGCCATCTCGACGCCCGCCTTGGCGAACGACCCACCGTTGACCAGCCGGTCCAGCTTCGCCGCCAGGTACTCGACCCGGCACGCGTCCTCGCCGACCACCAGCGGCGCGAGATACCGGTCGATCAGCGCCCGCATGCCCTCCACCGACTCGCCACCCCACCACGGACCTCCCGGCACGACGGCCTCGCCGATCCCCACCAGCCCGCCGTCGGTGAGCACCTCGACGATCACCATCGACTGCGCCTCGATCGACAGCGTGGCGAACCGGTGCGGCCTGCGCAGCGGCACGTCCACCAGCGTGGTGCGCACCGACCGGATGGCCGATTCGCTCGTCATGCCAGCACGAAGTCGTACGTCGCCGTGTACTGCCCTGACCCGTCCGGCCCGTCGAGCGGCACCACCAGGCCGTCCCGCACGGCACCCGCCACGTCGCTGTCCAGGTACTCGCCGCCCGCGAAGTAGAGCTGCGACGTGAGCGTCGCGTGGGCCGGGTGCCGCAGTTTCAGGTGCAGGTGCGCGGGCCGGAAGAAGTGCCTGCCCAACACGTTCAGCACGCCACCGGTCGGCCCGGACTTCGGGATCTCGTACGGCGGCGGCACGATGGTCCGCACCTCGAACGTGCCGTCCTCGCCGGTCGCGAAACGGCCCCGCAGGTTCCACTCCGGCACGCCAGGGTGGATGTTCGAGTACCTGCCGTCGGCGTCGGCCTGCCACATGTCCAGTTCCGCCCCGGCCAGCGGCGTGCCGTCCGGCGCCGACACCGTGCCACGGAACACCAGCACGTCGCCAGGCTCACCATCCCGCTGTGGCAACACGTGCGGCGGTTCCAGCCAGGGTGCACCGGGCAGGTAGAACGGGCCCTCGATGGCAGCCACGCTGCCGACCCGCCCGGCGTTCTCGGTGTCCGTGGCCGCCGCCTCCAGGAACACGTCCAGCAGCAGGGATTCCTCGCCCGCCTGGACACTGTCGACGATCGTCTGCGTGGCGACCCGGTACTCGTCGTGGGTCACGCCGTGGGTCCGGACGAACTCCAGCAGGGTCCGCTCCAGCTCGGTGACCAGTTTCTCCGCGCGGCCGTTGTCCATCGCTCCTCCTGTGCCTGGCTGCTGTCTCCTTCCACGGCACGACAGCGGAACCGGGAAGTCAACCGGTGCCGCGTGGACACGCCAGCGCGAACACGTGCTTGACACGCGTCCCGCGGCGGGACGAACGTGGGCAGCGAGCGAAGGAGGCTTGCCCGATGGGGGATTTCCCGTCCTACCGGCAACTGTGCGAACGGACCGACGCGCCCGCCGGCTCGTCCTGGGGCGTCTTCGGGCCGGACGACGAGCTGGGCACGCTGAATCACCTGACACCGCAACGCGTGCTGGCCGCCACCCGGTTGCCGAGGACGGGCACGATGATCAACCTCGACCTCCCGCTGGACGCCTTCGACCCGGCGCTGATCCCCACCCGCAAGCCGCCGCAGCACCACATGTTCGCCAACAACCCGTACCACCGCGACGAATACGTCGACGGCTTCTACCCGCAGGCCACCAGCCAGCTGGACGGGCTGCGGCACATCGGGCATCCGGACTTCGGGTTCTACGGCGGCGCCGATCCCGCCACGTTCACCACCGACGAACCGACCCTGGGCATCAGCCGGTTCGCCGAGCACGGCATCGTCGGCCGGGGCGTGCTGGTGGACGTGGCCCGGTACCTGGCAGCCCAGGGCACGCCGATCGACCTGGACAGCAACCAGGCCGTCCCGATCGACGTGGTGGCGAAGGCGGCCGACGCGCAGGGCGTCGAGCTGCGGCCGGGCGACATCCTCATGCTGCGGTTCGGCTGGGTCAGGCACCACCTGCACGAACGGGACGCGGCCGCCCGCGCCGACGCCGTCCGGGCCATCCACTGTCCTGGCATCGCGCAGCGACGCGAGACCGTGGAATGGCTGTGGGACAACCAGTTCGCCATCGTCGCCGCGGACAACTTCGCGCTGGAGGCGTGGCCGCCGGTGCCGGACTCGCCCTACGTCAGCGAGGCGGAGCAGGCCGGCCGGCTGCCCAGGTCCGCGCACACCGGCCTGCTGCACCGGATCCTGATCCCGTTGCTGGGCATGGTGATCGGCGAGCTGTGGGCGTTGGACGAGCTGGCCCGGGCGTGCGCGGCGGACGGCGTGTACGAGTGCCTGGTGGTCGCGAAGCCGCTCATGCTGGTCGGCGGAGCCGGGTCGCCGTCCAACGCGATCGCGATCCGCTAGCAGCGGTCCAGTTCCCGGGTCACCGCCGCCAGCCACTCCCGTGGCGGCAACGCGGTGGCGCCCTTGCGCAGCCTCGCCAGCCGCGCCATCCGTTCCGCCGAGGGCAGGTCCAGCGCGGCCGACAGCTCGGTCGCCAGGGCCGAGACGTCCAGCGGGTCGACCAGCACGCACCCGTCGGCCAGGTCGTCCGCCGCGCCCGCGAACTCGGACAGCACCAGCGCGACACCACGCTCGCTGACCACGGCGGCCTCCTTCGCCACCAGGTTCATGCCGTCCCGCAACGGGTTCACCACCAGCACGTCGGCCAGCGACAGCTCCGCGATGCCCAGGTCGAAGTCGTTGCCGGTCTCCAGGAGCACCGGCTGCCAGCCGGGCCGGCCGTAGCGCCGGTTGACGTCGTCGACGAGCGCGCGCACCTGCTCGGCGTAGCGCCGGTACGCGGGCAGGTCGCCGCGCGAGGTGTAGGCGTGCACGAGGTGCACGACCCGGCCACGCCTGGCCGGCTCGCGGTCCAGCAGCTCGGCGAACGCGGCGACCCCACGCAGCACGTTCTTCGCCGGATCCATCCGGTCGATCCGCAGCACCAGTGCCGCGTCGCCGACGCGGGCCGCCAGCCGCCGCCGGTGCGCCGCGACACCGTCCGCCGCGGCCCTGGCGGTCAGTTCCTCGCCGTCCACCCCGACCGGGAAGCAGCGGACCGCCGCCCAGCGCCCGTCCTCGGCGCG
>DATEPR010000060.1:0-2152 GCA_035273045.1 Pseudonocardiaceae bacterium
GGATCGTCCGGCGGTCCAGGACGTGTCTCGGGGGGCCTGGTGGTACACGTTGTCGCTCCCCGGGTCACAGCCGCGAACGGATGTCACCATTCGGCGGCTGCCCCCACACGCCGCGGCGACGGTACGCGGCCGAACCGGACCGGTGCTGATCCGTTCGTGGGACACGCGCCGCCACCACGGTCGTCCACACGCACCCTCCCCGTGGTGGTGCTAAATGAGACCTTCCCTGATCACGTAGGCCACCGCGTGCGTACGGTTGCGCAGTTGGTACCTGATGGTCACGGCGTGCAGGATATTGGACACGGTGCGTTTCGAGTAAGCCAGCTTTCGTGCGATGTCGTCGGTGTCGAAGCCGTCGGCGGCCAGCCGCAGCACGTCGGCCTCCCGGTCGGAGAGACCGCTGAACGACAGTCCCCTCGGTGCCAGCACGTGGTGCTGGAGCCGGGAGACCTGCTTGAGCAGCCGGGACAGCACCGTGGACGGCAGGGCTGCCTCCCCGGCGGCCGCCTTGGTCACGGTGTGCGCCAGCCAGGAGGCTGTCGCCTCCCACCGCCACACGATCGCGCACACGCCCGCCTCGACCACGTCCAGCAGGTCCTGGTCGCTCAACTCGTTGATGACCAGGACGATGCGGTCGCAGCCGTCGCCGCGCAGCCCGTGCAGCACGGACCGGCCCGCCTTGTCGACCACGTCCAACGCCACGATCGCGACCCTGGCCTGCTCGTCCCCGTTCTCCGGCAGCAGGCGGATCTCTGGCTGGCAACGCAGTGCCGCGGCGATGCCGGCCTGAGAGATCGGATCACGCGCGTACAGCCGGACGGCCACCGGTGCGGTCACGGACCCACCTCCGTGCCCGCCGTGGCAATGCCCAGGGCATGTGCGGGCATGTTCGATCTTCGCGCCATTACTTGTACCCCTCCCGTTTGAAAAGCGGCCGGACGACCGGCGGGCACCCCGCCGCCGATCGTGGGCAGCACGCGAGACCCCCATTCGCCCCGACCGGTCCCGCGCTCCGCTGACAGCGTTCACCATCGTGGGCCGGATCGCCCTAGGGACGATCCCCAGGTCGTCCCTAGTGTGTGCGGCGACCCGCCCATAACGCCGTTCACCGCCGGCACCGGGCTGTCCGTCGCGCCGGCGGTGCCCGTTCGCGCAGGCGTCGCTGCGCGATCCGGCTGATTGTGGTGCGCCCCGGCATACCCGCCGCGCCCTGTTCGGGCGGTCCGGTTTCGGTGACCCTGTCGTCCGTGGGAGTCGTCGCGACGATCGAGACCGTCACCCTGGAAGTCGACCCGGGTGCCGAGGTCTCCAGTGAGGTTCGGATCCGCAACACCGGCATGGTCGTCGACCGGGTGCTGCTGGAAGTGCTCGGTGCCGCGGCCGAGTGGGCGGTGATCGAGCCGCCGCAGCTGAACCTGTTGCCCGGCACCGACGGCGTCGCCACGGTGACCTTCCGGCCGCCCCGCTCGTCCGAGGTGCTGGCGGGCAGCGTGGACTACGCCGTGCGCGCCAGGTCCCAGGAGGACCCGGCCGGTTCGGTCGTCGAGGAGGGCTCGGTCACCGTCACGCGGTTCACCGAACTCACCGCGGAACTGGAGCCGAGGACCGCCCACGGCCGCCGGGCGGCGAACTTCCGGCTGGTGGTGTCCAACCTGGGCAACCATCCGGTGACCACCGAGGTGTCCGCCCTGGACCCGGACGTGCTGCTCAACTTCCGGCTCAAGCCGCCGGTCGTCGTCGCGCTCCCAGGTACCTCAACCTATGTCAAGCTCCGTGCCGCGCCGCGCAAGCGGTTCGTGCGTGGACCGGACAAGTCGTTGCCGTTCCAGGCTTTCGTTCTCCCGGA
This sequence comes from Pseudonocardiaceae bacterium, assembly GCA_035273045.1. Taxonomy (GTDB): domain Bacteria; phylum Actinomycetota; class Actinomycetes; order Mycobacteriales; family Pseudonocardiaceae; genus DATEPR01. The sequence continues at coordinate 1,847 of DATEPR010000060.1, forward strand.
GTCGGCCGAGCCGGTGACCGTCGACGGTGCCGTGCTGCAACAGCAGATGATGCCGAAGTGGTTGCTGCCCGCGGTCGCGCTCGTCGTGGCCGCGGCGGCGATCCTGGTCGCGCTGTGGTTCCTGGTGTTGAAGCCGACCGTGCAGTCCACGGCGGTGCAGGCGGCGGCACAGCAGAACCAGCAACTGGCCGCCGGGGTCAGCGCGGCCAACAAGGCGGCCACGGAGGCCAGCAAGGCCGCGGTCGCCGCGAACGGCGGCGCCGCCGGTGGTGGCGCTGCGGCCGGATCACAGTCCGGCACCGCGGC
>DATEPR010000061.1:0-3788 GCA_035273045.1 Pseudonocardiaceae bacterium
TGGGGCGTGCTCGCCGACCTGTGCGACCGGGCCGTGGTGATGTACGCCGGCGAGGTGGTCGAACAGGCCGCCATCGACGACCTGTACCGCGCGCCCCGCCACCCGTACACGGCGGGACTCCTGGCGGCCAACCCGCACCGGGCACCGGTCGGCGACGCGCTCCCCGCGATCGCCGGAACGGTCCCGCCGCCGTCGGCCTGGCCCGGCGGGTGTCACTTCGCGCCGCGCTGCCGGTACGCGACGGCCGAGTGCGCCGCCGAGCCGGTGGCGGTCACCGTCCTGAGCCACGACCGGTCCACCCGATGCCTCCACTTCGACCAGTTGGCGGTGCCATGAACCCCCTGCTCGAACTGCGCGACGTCAGGATCGAGTACCCGCGCGGTTTCCACCGGCCCCCACTGGTCGCGGTCGACCAGGTCGGCCTGAGCGTCGCCGCGGGGGAGACCGTCGCCCTCGTCGGCGAGAGCGGGTCCGGCAAGTCCAGCATCGGCAACGCCGTCCTGGGCCTGGTGCCGCCGGCCCGGGGGACGATCATGTTCGACGGTGAGGACATCACCCGTGCGCGGCCCCGCCGCAGGCGCGCCCTCACCCGGGACATCCAGTGCGTGTTCCAGGACCCCACCGGCTCGCTCAACCCGCGCCGCACGATCCGCCAGACGCTGGGCGAGCGGCTGCTGCACGACAGGCTCTCCCGTGCCGAACAGGCCGAGCGGGTCGCCACCGCACTGCGCAGGGTGAACCTGGACGCGGACGCCGCCGACCACTACCCGGGCCAGTTCTCCGGCGGGCAGCTCCAGCGGATCGCGATCGCGCGGGCACTCATGGTGCGGCCCAGGCTGATCGTCTGCGACGAGCCGACCAGCGCCCTCGACCTGTCCGTGCAGGCCCAGGTGCTGAACCTGCTCACCCGGCTACAGCGCGACCTTGGCCTCGGCTACCTGTTCATCACGCACGACCTGGCCGTGGTCCGGCACGTGGCGCACCGCGTCGTCGTGCTCTACCGCGGCTCGGTCGTGGAATCGGGTCCCACCGAACAGGTCTGCGACCACCCGGCCGACCCCTACACCAGGCGGCTGCTGGACGCGGTGCCCGTGCCCGACCCGGCGGAGCAGGCCAGGAGGCGGTCCCGACCCGAAGGGGCACAACCCGCGACGGCCGGTCAGCGGTAGCGAGGACACATGACAGCTCACGAGATCGCCCCGGCCGACGTCCGCCACGACGTCGAGGTGTTCCGGGACGTGCGCATTCCGACCGGCGACCCGGAGGTCACCCTGTCCGCCGACGTGTACCGGCCGGTCGGGGTGGCCGCGGTGCCCGCGTTGCTCACCCTGCTGCCGTACCGGAAGGACGCGGGGGCGGGCCTCGCGAACGAGCGGGCGCTGCGCTGGTTCGCCGGCCACGGCTACGCGAGCGTGCTCGTCGACTTCCGCGGCACCGGTTCGTCCGACGGTCGCCAGCGGCCCCCGTTCGACCCCGGCGAGGCCGACGACGGTGTCGCCGCGGTCGAGTGGGCGGCCGGCCAGCCGTGGTGTGACGGCAATGTCGGCATGTGGGGCCATTCCTACGGTGCCGTCATGGCGTTGCGCACGGCGAGCCGGCAGCCACCCGGCCTGCGCGCCATCATCCCGGTCATGGGCATGACCGCGCCCGGGCCGGACTTCGTGCACCCGGCCGGCCGGCGTGGCTGCCTGGCGTCACTCGCCCAGTGGGCCACCGACACGTTGCTCAACCAACTGCTGCCGCCCCTGCACGACTTCGGTTCCGTGCGGCAGCAGCGGCGCTGGCAGCGGCGGCTGCACACCGAGCCGTGGCTGCTCGACCTGTTCCGGCACGACCCGGACGATCCGGTGTGGCCGGAGCGGGTGATCGACGTGGAGCGGATCACCGTGCCGACGTTCTGCGTCGCCGGCTGGCGGGACCTGTTCTGCGACGGCACGATCAGCGCGTTCGAGCGGATCGGGGCACCGAAGCGGCTGCTGGCCGGACCGTGGATGCACACGATGCCGGAGAGCTCGCCGTTCCTGCCGGTCGACTTTCCCGGCCTGGCGCTGCGCTGGTGGCGTCACTGGCTGGACGGCGTGGACACCGGACTGGCGGACGAGCCCGCGGTGACCGTGTACCGGCAGGGTGATCCCGGCGGCTGGGAGCGGTACGACACGTGGCCGCCGGCCGGCCGGTCGCGGCGGTTCGTCACGGCCGGCACCACGCTGACCGAGTCCGGCCAGCCGGTGCCGACCGATTCGGTCGTGGCCGAGGGAACACCGGACCCGACCGTTGGCGCGCTGAGCGGGCTGTCCGGCCTGCCGACCACGGGCTTCGGCCTGCCGCTGGACCAGCACGACGACGACGTGCGCTGCCTCTGCGTGACCAGCGAACCGCTGCCCGACGACCTGCACATCGCCGGCCGGCCGTCGGTCACCGTGTGGGCCGACACCGGCCGGTCGCTGGTGGTCCGGCTGGCCGACGTCAACCAGGAGGACCGCTCGGTCCTGGTCAGCACGGGCGTCGCCGAGGCCGGTCGGGCCGAACTGACACCCACCCGCTACACGGTGCCGGCGGGGCACCGGGTCCGGCTGGTGATCGACGGCGGCGACTTCCCCCGGCTGTGGCCGGTTTCCGGCGGCGGGCCGGTGCTGCTGCGCGGTGTCGAGGTCCGGTTCCCGGTCGCCGTCGGCCAGGCGACCACGCTGCCGCAGCCGGTCGACGAACCGGCCGACCCGCCCGGCACGCAGGAGCCGCTGTGGCGGATCACCCGGGACCTGGTGCACGACGGCGTGACCGTCACCATCGGGGAACGGCTCGCCGCGCACACCCCGGGCGAGGACCACCTGCTGCACCTGCGCCGGGAGATCGCCGCGACCGTCCACCGGGACGGCTACACCGCCGTCCACGGCACCACGACGGCCCACGTCGAACTGACCACCGACACCACGGTCGACGTGTCGATCACCCTGCGCCTCACCGAGCGGGACATCGCCGTCGACGGCCGGATCGACGTGGACGGGGCACTGATGTTCGCCCGCGACTGGACGGCCACGCGGTCAGGGTGAGCGCCATTCGCGCGAGACGACACTGTGGCCGTCGACGGTGACGTCGCCGGTCGCCACACCGCCGGACCGGTCGATGGTGATGCTCGCGCGGACCACGGTCTCGACGCCGCGCGGTTCGTCGATGTGGAAGCTCGCCGTCATCGTGGCGCTGGCGTCGGCCGGGTCGTGGTCGCCGACCGTGGCCGTGGCGACGAAGGTGCGCTCCCGGATGGGCGCGCCGTCGCTGGTGTAGAGCCGCTTCTGGTTGGCCGCCAGCACGATGGCGACCTCGTCGCGGTGGTGGTCGCGGGAGATCAGCCAGCGCGGCTGTTCGGTGAACTTCACGGCACCCCGGTCGCGGGCGGGCGCCGGCGCCGGACGGTCGCATTCCGGCAGCCGGTCGACGACCGGCAGCGCGAGCGTCGTCACGTTGACCGGCGCCGCCGCGGCGTCGGCGAGCACCCGCAGCTCCAGCAGTTCGTGGGCATCGGGCGGCCACAGCCGGGGAAAGTCTGAATCGGACAGTACGAGTCGCAGCCGGTGCCCCTCCGGCACGGTGTGGCAGGACGGTGTCAGGGTGATGCGCACGGTGTCGTCGTCCGTGCCGGACAGGTCGAGCAGGCCGTGCGCGAACAGGACCGACCGGCCATGTTCGTCCACTTCGGTCAGTTTGGCCACGCAGCGGCGCGCCGTCGTCCGGCCGCCCAGGGCCAGGGTGACGACGGCCTGGCCGGCGATCGTCAGCGGTTCGGCCAGCGG
>DATEPR010000062.1:0-3455 GCA_035273045.1 Pseudonocardiaceae bacterium
GACCACCGCGTCCAGTTCCCGCCTGGCCAGGTCGGTGTTGTCCTCCAGCAGGGCACAGCACGCCCTGGCCATGCCCAGCACCAGGGTCAGCTCGCGGGAGCGGTCACCGCCCCGATCCCGGAACTCGGCGATGGACCGCTCCATGTCGGGCCGGTTGCCCTGGTGGGCGTGCAGCACGGCGCGGGTCATCAGTAGGTAGCGCTCCACGGGTTCCAAGTGCAGCCGCCGGACCCTGGCCAGGCACTCCCGCAGCTGCCCGGCGGCATTGTCGAACTCGCCGCACATCACCAGGTGCAGTGTGTGGACGGCGTCCATGCTGCTGGACACGTTGACCACCCCGGCACGTACGGCGTCGCCGCTGGTGGTGACGAGCGCGGCCACGTCGCCTTCGGCGAGCCAGGTGCTGGTCGCCGCGCCGGACCGGGCGTACAGGTGCCAGATCGCCAACCGGTGCGCCTGCGCGACCACGGCCATCCGGTCGAACCAGCCGATGGACTCGGTGAGATCCCGTTCCCTGGCCACGATCCCGATGGCCATCATCGCCTGGCACGACTCGACGGCCCGTGATTCGCGCTCTGCGGCTGCGAGTGCGCTCCTGGCCAGTACCTCGACCTCGACCAGCCGGTCCTGGCCGGACATGTCCAGGGACAGGTGTGCGGCGACCGAGTCGATCGCCGCCACCGAAGCCGGCGCGAGCTGGCTGCCGAGGATCGCCCTGGCCTCGGCGACCTGGGCCATGCCGTCCTCCCACCGCCCGACCAGATGCGCGCCCCACGCCAGCCGGACCCGGATTGCGACCCGCCGGGCGGCGTCCAAACCGGACTCGTCGCTGCCCAGCGTGCCGGCCAGTTCAACCGCTCGTTCCAGTTCGCCCGCTTCGGCCAGCGCGTACAGCAGCGTCTCCAGCACCTCGGCCCTGGCCCACGGGTCGGGATGTTCGGTCAACAGGTGCTCGGCCCGTTCCAGCAGGGAGATTGCGGACCCGGCCGCGCCGTCGGCCAGTGCCCGGCGGCCGGCGTCGGTGAACAGCGTGGCCGCCCTGGCTGGTTCGCCCGCGGCCAACCACAGGGTGGCGGCCAGTTGACACCATTCGCCGGGTAGTCCCGGATAGCCGAGTTCGAGCGCCTCGCCCGCCCGGCGGGAGAACCTGGCCCGGTCGGCCGGAGTGAGCTGGTCCAGCATCGCCTCGGCGATCAGCGGGTGCTGGAAGGCGTACCAGTCGGGTCCTCGCTCGTCCGGCGCGAGCAGCTGTGCCTCGACCAGGATGTGCAACTGGCCGAACAGGACGTGATCGTCCATTTCGACCACCCGCTGCACAATGGACAGCGGGAACCGGGGACCGACCACCGCGCCCGCCCACAGCAGGACGCGGCCCTGCTCGGCCAGCCGGTCGGTGCGCAACGCGATGCTGCGCCGGACGGTCGCCGGTATCTCGACCCGGATCCGCTCGTCCATCCGCCAGCCGTCCGGACCCCTGGCGAGTTGGCCGGTGCTGACCATGCCGTGCAGCAGTTCCTCCACCAGGAGCGGATTCCCGGCGCTGCGCTGCCACAACAACTCGACGCCGGACGGCGGCACCTCGGCCGGTGGGACGGACAGGCAAGCACCGATCAGCTCGACCACATCGGCTTTCCGCAACCGGTCCAGGTCGACGATCGCGCCGTCCTGCCGCCGGACGAGTTCGATCGCGTCCACCGCCTCGGCGCGCATCGTGCCGAGCAGCAACGTAGTCTGCTGGCCGAGATTGTCGATCAGATACTCGATGACGGCGAGAGTTTCGACGTCCACGTCGTGCAGGTCCTCGAGGACCAGCAGGCAGCCCCGGTCCCTGCCCACCGCCGACGTCAGCCGGAGCATGCCCTCGGCCAGCGCGACGAGCGAGACACCGCCGCGCGCGTTGTCGTCGATCGCCCAGTCCGGCACGAGCGCGCCGAGTACGCCGCGGTAGAGGCCCAGTTCGTCGTCCGCGGGCAGTTCGCCCCGGCGGGCCAGCGACAGCACGGCTTCGGCGAGCGGCCGGAAGGGCACCATCGGGCCGATCGTGCTGCCCCGGCCGCGCAGCACGACCATCTCGGCGGCGATGGCGCGGCTAACGGCCTCCGCGGTCAGCCGGCTCTTGCCGATTCCGGCTTCGCCAACCAGAAAAAGGGAACCGCCGGAACCGGCGCGCGCCTGGCCAAGGGCGCGCTCGACCTCATAGATCTCGGCCGACCGGCCGACAAGGAACGGCGCACGCGTCCTCACGGTCGACAGATGATAGACAAGCGTTTATCGATCCTCCATGCCCTCGGCATCGTCGCAGGCCACGGGTTTCATCCGGGTGTCCACAGCGTCCGCTCCCGCGCGGCAGGTGCACGGGAGCGGACGCGTCGGGTCCTACCTGGTCTCGTCGCCCGAGTGGCCGAGACTGATCATGGACGACGTCGTCGTGATGCTCGTGACGGTCGCGGCGGCGCCGGGCCCGCCGGCCAACGCCATCGTCCGCCTGCCGACCAGCGTGGCCCGCGGCAGCTTGATCTGGCCGGCAGGGTGGTCTGCGGCGTCGAACAGGTCCTGGTCGTTCATCGGGTGTTCCTTTCCTGGCGTTTCGACGGTTCGAGCAGTAGTACGGACGGAACCTGAGTCGGCAGCGCCAGGCGCAGCAGTCCGTAGCCGATGCCGGCCAGTCCGTTGAGCAGGCCGGGCGTGGGGACGTTGTCCGGTGTGGTGCACCGGGGACCGAACTGGTCGAGCGCGCCGAGCAGGACCGCGGCACCGTGCTGCTTGGCGCGCACCGCGGACTCCGACCCGGGCGCGCACACGGTCAACGCGTCCAGCACGCCGAGTTGGCCGTGGCACAGCGCCATGTCCAGCAGTGGGGTCCGGTCGGCCAGCAGGTCGACGTAGCCGCCGACCGCTTCGGGATCCCACGCCGCCCTGGCGAGCAGGATGCCGGCCAGCCCAGAACACCAGCCGATGTCGCGCCGATCCGGCTCTGTGTCCGGTCTTCGCGGTTCGCCTGGTTCGGCACCGCCGAGCCGGGCGGCCGCCCACCGCATGCCGTCCTGTCCGGACAGGAAGCCCGAAACGGCCAGACCGGCGGTGGTTATCCGGGCGGCCAGTGCCTCGGCGTTGGTCCTGGCCGCCGGCAGCCCGGTTTCGGCGTGCACGGCGAGCAGCGCGGCGACACCACCCGCGCGACCGGTGCCGACGCTGTTGTCGCCTTCGGCGTCGGCCACACCGACCAGTGGGATCAGGCCGGCCAGCCAGTCGCGCGGTTCGGCGTCGCCCAGCAGGGTCGCCATCCGCGCCAGCGCGTAGCTGACCCCGCCGAGACCGCCGAACCCGCCGGGGCCGGCGGCGAGCACCTGATCCGGCCGGCCGGCCAGCGTGTCCACCAGCCGGGGGACGGGTCGGATGGCCAGCCGTGCCAGTTCGCTGTAGCGGGAAATGCCGGTCACTGCACCGAGTTGGGC
>DATEPR010000063.1:0-2042 GCA_035273045.1 Pseudonocardiaceae bacterium
TTGACACCGCTGTCCCGACGCAAGTGCGGCAGGGACGAGGAAGCAGCGGGGAGGAATGGATCGGCTGCGTTGTGCTCGGGCAACCACCCTGGATGCGCCGGCCGGGACGGGCCTCTCGCCTCGGCCCGGCCGGCGTGGACCAGGTGGGGTCGGTGTCGCCCATAACACCGACCCCACGGTCCCCCAGCGAACGGTCAGCTCGCGGCGCAGGTCGGCGTTGGTATGCCGTTGCTGCCGCTGTAGCTGGCCTGGAAGCCGAACGACGTCGTTCCGCCCGGTGGCACCGCGCCGTTGTAGCTCAGGCTGGTGGCCGACTGCGATTGACCGGCCTGAGCGCTCGTCGCGTTCCACATGCTGACGATCTGCTGGTCGCCCGGCCAGTTCCACTTCACCTGCCAGGACGTGGTGGGCGTGGTACCGGTGTTCTTCACGTCGACGTTCGCCGTGAAGCCGTTGACCCACTGGCTGGTCACCGTGTACGTGGCGGTGCAGCCGCCCGTGGCGCCGCCACCGGGCGGCGCGGCCGCCGTGGTGGCCGTGGCCGCGTTCGACGCCGCTGAGACGTTGCCGGCCGCGTCGACTGCCTTCACCGTGTAGGTGAACTGGCTGCCGGCCGCCAATCCGGTGTCGGTGAACGTGGTGCCGGCCGTGGTGCCCACCTCGGTGGTGCCGCGGAACACCTGGTAGCCGGTCACGCCGACGTTGTCGGTGGCCGCGCCCCAGGACAGCGACGCGCTGCTGGCCGTGGTGCCGGTGACCGCCAGGTTGGCCGGCGCGCTGGGGGCGGTGGTGTCGGCCGTGCCACCGGCGGCCGCCGGGGTCGCGCTGAACGAGAAACTGTTCGTGCCAAGGCCCTGGCCGCCCTGCCAGATCTCGAAACCGGCCTCGGCGTCGATCAGGTAGTGGGCCGGGTTCAGCGAGCCGCGGCTCACCGCGTCCTCGATCAGCGGCTTGACGTCCAGGTTGGTGAACGACGTGCCACCCGGGTTGAGGACGTAGGAGATGATGTTCCAGGACGTCTGGCGGCCGGTCCACACGTTCCAGTTGAAGCCGTCGATGTTCGCGGTTCCGGTCTGGCCGCCGAACGGCTGCACGCCGCCCCTGCTGTTGAGCCAGATCATCAACTCCGTGCCGTCCGGCTGGCCCGGCGTGGTCGGCGTCGAATTGAACCAGATGTCGTAGGCGACGTCGTAGGCGCCGGTCGCCGGCTGCGTGGTGCTCCACGACGTGGTGGCCGTGCCCAGGTCACTGACCTGGATCGGCATCATGCTGTTCGTCGGCGTGCACAGGCCCCAGTGGCAGCCCTTGTAGATCGACGGGTAGGTGGCCGGCGCGCCGTTGGTCGGCAGGTTGAAATTGGCCGTGCTGACCGACCACGCGGTGCCGCTGGTGTACGTGACGCACTGCTCCGCCGTCGAGTTCCACTCGTTGTCCTGGATGATGTACTCGCCGCCCTGGATCTGCTGGGTGCCGGTGGTGCCGTTGGTCGACGTGCAGCTCACCACGTTCGGCGTCACGGCGGCGGACGCCGCCTGCGCACCGGCGAAGCCGGCGAGCAACGCCGCCGTCACCACGGCTGCTGCACGTACCCGGGACGTCAATGGCCTGGATAATCCTGTCGACACTTGATGGATTCCTTCCTAGGTGACCCCCGCGGACAGGTGTTGCCGAGTGAAGCTAGGTGCGCGAGCCGTCCCGGTAAACGCTTCCCGACACCACCGCCTGCTCGGCTGAACGTGGTCTAGACCACCTCGTCTCCGGTGCTGGTGAGGACACCCCGGATGAGCAGGCGTAACCGGTTCCGGCCCGTTCGACGCCGTTCGGCAGTCGCCGGCTCGATCGATTCACCCGCATGAAAGTTGCATGACCGGCCGCCCCGGCGGCCGTTTCCTGTTGCCTGCCGGGGACGGCACCTGGCAACCACTTCTGCCGCGGCCGGCCGCGGACCATGCTGGACACATCAGCGAATTGGCCGGCGAAATCGGAATTCCGCATTCACGGCCGATGGTATTCGAAATCCATTTCTTGGGGTTGATGACCGT
>DATEPR010000064.1:0-2773 GCA_035273045.1 Pseudonocardiaceae bacterium
TCGACGACTGCTGGCTGGAGAAGTCGCGCAGCGCCGACGGCCACCTGGTCCCCGACCCGGTCAAGTTCCCCGACGGCATCAAGGGCACGGCCGACTACGTGCACTCGCTCGGGCTCAAGCTCGGCATCTACGAGGACGCCGGCACGGCGACCTGCGCCGGATACCCGGGCAGCTACGGCCACGAGACGACCGACGCGCAGGACTTCGCCGCCTGGGGCGTCGACTACCTCAAGTACGACAACTGCAACCAGGTGCCGGGGACGGCGGACACCCAGCAGGAGTACATCGACCGCTACAGCCGGATGCGCGACGCGCTGAAGGCGACGGGGCGGAACATCGTCTACAGCCTGTGCGAGTGGGGCGTCCAGAACCCGTGGGAGTGGGGCGCCAGCGTCGGCCACCTGTGGCGGACCACCGGCGACATCTCCGACAACTACGCGAGCATGGAGTCGCGGTTCGAGCTCAACGCGCCGCTGAGCGCGGCGGCCGGCCCGGGCCATTGGAACGACCCGGACATGCTCGAGGTCGGCAACGGCGGCATGACCGACACCGAGTACCGCAGCCACTTCTCGCTGTGGGCGATCATGGCCGCGCCGCTGCTCGCCGGCACGGACCTGCGCAACCCGTCGCAGGCCACGCTGGACATCCTCGAGAACAAGGACGTGATCGCGGTCGACCAGGACCCGCTGGGCAAGCAGGCGACGGTGCTCTCCAGCGCCGGCGGCCACTGGGTGCTGGCCAAGCCGCTGGCCAACGGCGACGTGGCGGTCGCGCTGTTCAACTCGACGGCGAGCGCCGCGCCGATCTCCACCAGCGCCTCCGCCGCCGGGCTCGCGTCCGCGTCGGGCTACGCGCTGCACGACCTGTGGTCGAAGAACGTCACCGGCACCACCGGGACGATCGCCGCCAACGTGCCGGCGCACGGCACGGTCATCTACCGCGTGGCCGCGGACCCGAACTGGGCGAGCTACCCGCCGGCCACGATGGTCTCGGCCACGGTCCACGCGCCCGCGTCCGGCGCCAACGGCGACTACGTCGTGCCGGGCAAGCCGTTCACGGTGACCGGCTCGGTGTCCAACTACGGCGGCGTGGCCGGCGCGGGCGCGACGCTCCAGCTGAACGGGCCGACCTCCTATGACGGCATCCCGTACGAGGCCGAGGCCACCAGCAGCACGATCAACGGCGGCGCCCGGCGGTCCTCCTGCGGCGGCTGCTCCGGTGGTCAGAAGGTCGGCTTCATCGGCAACGGCGCGGCGAACTGGGTGCGGCTGAACGGGGTGAGCGCGCCGGCCGCGGGCACCTACGACCTGACGATCTACGCCGCGGTGTCCGGCACGCGCTCGCTGTGGCTGAGCGTCAACGACGGGCCGGGGCTCCAGATCCCGTTCACCGGCGGGAGCTTCAACTCGCCGGTGCCGGTCACGGTGCACGTGCCGCTGGTCGCGGGCGCGAACACGCTGCGCTTCTACAACGACACGGCCTACGGGCCGGACCTCGACCGCGTCGTGCTCGGCGGCGGCGCCAACCCCGCCGGCTGGACGATCTCGCCCAGCGACCCGGTGACCACGCCGCAGCTCGGCGCCGGGCAGACGCTGAGCGTCGACTGGACGGTCACGCCGCCCAAGGACGCCGGCCCGGGCACCTACCACCTGGAGGTGGACGGCACGCTGGGCGGCCAGGCGTTCACCGTGCCGCTCACGGTCACCATCCCCGCCGCGCAGATGCAGACCGGTTACCTGTCCGACCAGCAGTGGCTCGAAGCCACCAACTTCTGGGGCCCGGTGGAGCGCGACATGTCCAACGGCGAGCAGGCCGCGGGCGACGGACACACGCTGACCATCGGCGGCCAGACGTACGCCAAGGGCCTCGGCGTGCACGCCTACTCCGACCTGCTCTTCTACAACGGCGAGCACTGCGCGTCGATCACCTCGGACGTCGGCGTCGACGACGAGAAGTCGGGCGGCGGCAAGGTCGTCTTCCAGATCTGGGCGGACGGCCGCGAGCTGGCCGACAGCGGCCCGGTCACCTGGCAGGACGGCCCGAAGACGCTGACCGCGAACATCGGCAACACCGAGTTCGTGCACCTGATCGTCACCAACTCCGATGACGGCCCTGACAACGACCACGCCGACTGGGCGGGCCTGCAGGTGACCTGCGGCGGCTCGACGTCGGTGACCGCGCCGGTCGTGGGCGGCACCGTGCCGGCCACGCTCTCGCTCACGCTGGGCGCGCCGGCCTCCTTCGGCGCCTTCACGCCGGGCGTGGACCGCACCTACTCGGCGTCCACCACCGCCACGGTCACGTCGACGGCGGGCGACGCCACGCTGACCGTGAGCGACCCGGACACGGGAAATTCGGCCCACCCACCCGGCCACCTGGTCAACGGGGCGTACGCCCTGCCGCAGCCGCTGCAGGCGCGCGGGTTGAAGTCCGACACCAGCGGCACGGCGTTCAACCCGATCGGGTCGTCGCTGAACCTGCTGAGCTGGAGCGCGCCGGTGTCCAACGACGCGGTGACGATCGAGTTCCAGCAGGCGATCGGAGCGGATGACCCGCTCCGGACGGGGCCTTACACCAAAACGCTGACTTACACGCTTTCGACGACGAATCCCTGACCGTTCGACGGGTTGTACGCCACCGGCCGATCGCGTAGCGTCGGCCGGTGGCCGACACCGACCGGTCAAAAGGCCTTCGCTGGTGGGGATGGCTCATTCTCGGCGCCGTGGTGCTCTCCGTCGGGGTTGCGATCTGGTACTTCGGCTACCCGCCCACG
>DATEPR010000065.1:0-2355 GCA_035273045.1 Pseudonocardiaceae bacterium
GGATGGCAGCCGACCGGCCGAGCGGCTGCCGCCGAGATCCACGACAGGGCCCGCTACCAGGGACGTTGACGGCCGGCCGGGGACGCGCGGAATGCCTGGTCAGGCGCTGGACGGCTGGTGCGGTGCTCCGTTCGTGCTACGGTGAAATTCCGTGGGTAGTCAGGCTGGCCGAGTGCCTCGCGCCAGCCGAGAACACGGGGAGCGTTGTTGGTGCTTCAGGCGCGCATGACCAAGCACGTTTTCGTCACCGGGGGCGTCGCCTCCTCGCTGGGCAAGGGCCTGACGGCCTCCAGCCTCGGTCAACTTCTCACAGCGCGTGGGCTGCGGGTCACCATGCAGAAGTTGGACCCTTATCTGAACGTCGATCCGGGCACGATGAACCCGTTCCAGCACGGTGAGGTGTTCGTCACCGACGACGGCGCGGAGACGGACCTGGACATCGGCCACTACGAGCGGTTCCTGGACCGGTCGTTGTCGGGGTCGGCGAACGTCACGACCGGCCAGGTGTATTCGACGGTGATCGCGAAGGAGCGGCGCGGCGAGTACCTGGGGGACACGGTCCAGGTGATCCCGCACATCACGGACGAGATCAAGGCGCGGATCCGGGCGATGGCCGAGCCGGGGCCGGATGGTGAGATCCCTCACGTCGTGATCACCGAGGTGGGCGGCACGGTCGGCGACATCGAGTCGTTGCCGTTCCTGGAGGCGTGCCGGCAGGTGCGGCACGACGTGGGCCGGGACAACTGCTTCTTCCTGCATGTGTCGCTGGTGCCGTATCTGGCGCCGTCGGGCGAGTTGAAGACGAAGCCGACGCAGCATTCGGTGGCGGCGCTGCGCAACATCGGCATCCAGCCGGACGCGATCGTGTGCCGCGCGGACCGGGAGATCCCGCCGGGGCTGAAGCGCAAGATCGCGTTGATGTGCGACGTGGACACGGAGGCCGTGGTGGCCGCGCCGGACGCTCCGTCCATCTACGATATTCCGAAGGTGCTGCACTCGGAGGCGCTGGACGCGTACGTGGTGCGGCGGCTGGGCCTGCCGTTCCGGGACGTCGACTGGACGGTGTGGGGCGATCTGCTGGAGCGCGTGCACAACCCGGGCGAGACGGTGCGGATCGCGCTGGTCGGCAAGTACGTCGACCTGCCGGACGCGTACCTGTCGGTGACGGAGGCGTTGCGCGCCGGCGGGTTCGCGCATCGGGCCAGGGTAGATGTCCGCTGGGTGCCGTCGGACAGTTGTGAGACGGAGACGGGCGCGGCGCGGGCGCTGGCCGACGTGGACGGCGTACTGGTGCCGGGCGGGTTCGGCGTGCGGGGCATCGAGGGCAAGATCGGCGCGATCCGGTTCGCCCGCACCAGGGGCATCCCGGTGCTGGGGCTGTGTCTTGGCCTGCAGTGCATGGTGATCGAGGTGGCCAGGGACCTGGCGGGCATCGCGGACGCGGATTCCTCGGAGTTCGACGAGCGCACCACGCATCCGGTGATCAGCACGATGGCCGACCAGGCGGACGTGATCGCGGGCGAGCGGGACATGGGCGGCACGATGCGGCTGGGTGCCTACCCGGCGACGTTGCGGCCGGGGTCGCTGGTCGCGGCCGCGTACGGCACGACGGAGGTGTCCGAGCGGCACCGGCACCGCTACGAGGTGAACAACGCCTACCGGGAGCGGCTGACCGAGGCGGGCATGGTGTTCTCCGGTACGTCGCCGGACGGCCACCTGGTGGAGTTCGCCGAGTTGTCCGCCGACCTGCACCCGTTCTTCGTGGGCACGCAGGCACATCCGGAGTTGAAGAGCCGCCCGACCCGGCCGCATCCGCTGTTCACCGCGTTCGTGGGCGCGTCGCTGGGTTACCGCGCCGCCGACCGGCTGCCGGTGCAGTTGGCGGAGACGGCGGTCGTCCAGGCATGACCGAGGGGGTGCGGGCGGAGCCGGGTTCCCACCGCTTCGAGACGGTGGAGTCCCGCGACATCTACCGGGGCAAGGTGCTGGCGTTGCGGGCCGACGAGGTGGCGATGCCGGACGGCCAGGTCGCGACCCGGGAGGTCGTCGAGCACTACGGGGCGGTGGCGATCGCGGCGGTCGACGAGCAGGACCGCATCGTGCTGATCCACCAGTACCGGCACCCGTTGGGGCGCCGGTTGTGGGAGCTGCCGGCGGGCCTGCTGGACGAGCCGGGTGAGGATCCGCCGCACGCGGCGGCCCGGGAACTGGCCGAGGAGGTCGGTCTGGCGGCCACGGACTGGTCGGTGCTGCTGGACGTGGCCGCGTCGCCGGGGTTCACCGACGAGGTGGTCCGCGTGTACCTGGCGCGTGGCCTGTCGCCGGCGCCCCGGGAGCGGCCGGTGGGCGACGAGG
>DATEPR010000066.1:0-8688 GCA_035273045.1 Pseudonocardiaceae bacterium
CACCAGGCACAGCCCAAGCCGCGCCCACACCAGCCGAATCCCACCCACCGGAGGCGACCATGCCCACCCCACCAGCTCCCACCCACGCCGCGCCCACACCAGCCAAGTCCCGGGACCGGACGACGTCCCTGCCCGACCAACCACCTCCTGCCCAAACCGTGCCCGCAGTAACCGAACCCCGCGGGCTGGAGACGCCTGCGCCGCATCCACCGGCTCCCATCCAAGCCGAGCCCGTCGCCGCGCCTTCAGCAGCCGAACCGCACCCGCCGAAGACAACCGTGCCCGACCCACCAGCTCTGGTCCGCGTCGCGCCCGCGGCGGCCGAGCCCCGCCCACAGGAGCCGGCCATGCCCCATCTGACGACCACCGGTCCACCGCCGGACGTCGGTCCAACAAATCCCGACCAGCCGGCCACAACCACCAACCATCCGCCGGAACCGATCTCCGACGAGATCCTCCTGGCCAGGGCGTACCTGCTCCGCGCCGCCGAACCGCCGGCACCGCACCTGTCGCGCTTCGTCGCCAGGCACGGCCCCGTCGTGGCAGCGGAACTGGTCCGTTCCGGCGCCGCACCCAGCGCGGTCATGGACGAGACAGATGCCCGTAGCCACCTCGACCTGGCCGAGCAGGATCTGGCGGCGGCCGAGGCGGTGGGCGCGCGGTTGCTCGTGCCCGAGGAACTGGTGTGGCCGGAGTGGCCGTTCCTGGCGCTGGACGTGGCCCAGTCGCGGGGAGCGCCGTGGGCGGGCCGGCCGCTGGCGTTGTGGGTCCGCGGGGCGGTGCCGCTGGCTGACTGCACCGAGCGGGCGGTCGCCGTCGTCGGCGCCAGGTCGGCGACGGCATACGGCGAACACGTCGCCGCCGAGTTCGGCCACGGCCTGGCATCGGCCGGCATCACCGTCGTGTCCGGAGCCGCGTACGGCATCGACGGCGCGGCCCACCGAGGCGCGGTAGCCGCCGGCGGCCCGACGGTGGCGGTGCTCGGCTGCGGTATCGACAAGCCCTATCCGGCCGGCCACGCCGCCCTGCTCGACCGCATCGCCGAGTGTGGCGCGGTTGTCAGCGAGTACCCGCCGGGCACGCCGCCTGCCAAGCACCGGTTCCTCGTTCGCAACCGGCTGATCGCGGCGCTGGCAGCCGGCGTGGTCGTCGTCGAGGCGGGCCGCCGCTCCGGCACCCGAAACACCGCCGCCACGGCCGCGGGCCTGGGCCGGCTGGTGATGGCGGTGCCCGGACCGGTCAGTTCGTCGATGTCGGTCGGCTGCCACGAACTGGTCCGGCTCGGCGAGGCATCGCTGGTCACCGACGTGGCCGACATCGCGGAGGTGGTGGGCCGCATCGGCACCGATCTGGCGCCGCGCCCGGCGGCCGACGAGCGGCGCGACACCGACGGACTCGACGACCGCGCTCTGCGCGTACACGAGGCTCTTGACCGGCGCATGGGCTGGTCAGCCGGGCAGGTGGCGGTGCGGTCGGGGGTGCCGGTCGAGCGGGTACGAGCCGTCCTGCCGGCGCTGGAACTGATGGGCCTGGCCGAACGATGCGAGACCGGCTGGCGGCGCCGGTCCCGTTCAGCCGGCCCTGCCGAGGAGGGAGAGCCGATGTACGCCAACTGAGACATCCAGCACCGCGGAGCACAGAACGCCATGCCGCACCTGGCGAACCGATGCCGCGAAGCGCTTGACGAGATCAGGCATTCCGCGTCACGCGTGGCGATGCTTGACCACGTAGCGGAGCCGGCGCACTGTGTTCGTTCGTGGCGCAATCGCGGTCGGCGCGTACCAGCCTGCTTCGCGAGCGGGCGGAGTTGCCGCCCGGCTTGATCGCGATCGTGGACGCCTACGAACGCCACCTCCGCTGGGAGCGGGGACTGTCACCGCACACGGTCCGCGCGTATGTCGGTGACGTGGTCTCGCTGCTCGCCACCCTGCCAACCGAGGACGGTGACCTGACCGGCCTGGACCTGCCGGCCATGCGCTCGTGGCTGGGCGAGTTGCTCGCCCAGGGAGCCAGCCGGGGCACCCTGGCACGGCGGGCGGCGGCGGCGCGGACGTTCACCGCGTGGGCGTGGCGGCAGGGCCTGCTGACGGTCGATCCCGGCCCGAGGCTGGCCGCGCCCAAACATCGGCGGGTGCTGCCGGCGGTCCTGCGGCCCGACCAGGCCGTCGACGCGCTGCGCGCGGCGGAAATCGGGGCGGCCGAAGGCGATCCGGTGGCGCTGCGTGATCAGGCCGTGTTGGAATTGCTGTATGCGACCGGCGTGCGGGTGTCCGAGCTCTGCGGGCTGGACGTGGACGATGTCGACTACTCGCGCCGGGTGATCCGGGTGCTGGGCAAGGGCCGGCGGGAGCGGATCGTGCCGTTCGGCGTGCCAGCGGAGCGAGCCATGTGGCGATGGCAGTTCCAGGGTCGCCCCCGCCTGCTCGCCGCCGCGACGACGCGACCGGCGAGGGCTCGGTCGCCCGAGGGCGCCGGGTCCGTGGATGGTCATGAAGCCGAACCGGCGACAGCGGGTCCACGCTCGGGCGGCGCGGCGGCATCGGATGGGGCGGCGTCGGATGGGCGCGCGGCACAATTGACGGAAGGCCCAGGACCAGCGGGCCAGGCGGCGTTCTTCGTGGGCGTGCGGGGCGGCCGGCTCGATCCACGGACGGTGCGGCGGGTCGTGCACGACGCCGTGAGCGCGGTGCCGGGCGCTGCTGACATGGGGCCACACGGGCTGCGCCACAGCGCGGCGACGCATCTGTTGGAGGGTGGTGCTGATCTACGGAGCGTCCAGGAACTGCTGGGTCACGCTACGCTCGCGACCACGCAGCTCTATACCCACGTCACTGTCGAGCGGCTGAAGGCAATCCATGACCGAACCCACCCACGGTCCCGATGACCTCGGGGAGGGTGCGACCACGAACCCGATGATGTCGGGCCCGGCCACGCCACCGACCAGCACCACGAGCGCCACCCAGGCGGCCGGCCACCGTCACGTGCCCGCAGCCGGCCGGAACGGTGTCGCGCCCAACGGTGTCGTGCCGGGTGACGCAGTGGTGGCCGGGGCAGTGCATGAGCTCAGGCTCAACGGCGCTGGCCGCCCTGGCCGCCCTGGGTATGTGGATCCGGACGTCGCCGGAATGGCGGCCGGCAGTGACGTGGCCGGTGCTCGGGGTGTGGCTGCTGGCAGGGATGTGGAGTCCGGATCGGGGGACGGCGGTCGAGACTCCGCCGGCGCTGGAGACAGAGCTGGCACCGGCAGCGTGGCGGGCGCGAGGGACGAGACCAGCGCGGGGGGATTGGCTGGTCCTGGGCGCGCGGCCGGTACCCGGGATGACGCGGGCGCCGGGGACGTGGTTGGTTCTGGGGGCGTGGCTGGGACTGGGGTTGCGGCTGGCGGTGAGGGCGCGGCTGGCGGTGTGGGTGTTGGTGGGGTGAGTGCGGATTCGGGTCGGGTGGGGTCGTTTGGTGTCGGGCAGCCGGATGGGGTTCTGCCGGGGGATCATCGGACGGCTGATGATGTTGAGGCCGGCATCGTTGCTCTCTGGCGGCAGTACGGCAGCACCCACGGCCAGGCCCAGCGCGACCGCCTGATGCTGCACTACGCGCCCCTGGTCAAGTACGTTGCCGGCCGCGTCGGCACCGGCCTCCCGGCACACGTTGACGTCGCCGATCTCGTCCAGTCCGGCATCTTCGGCCTCGCCGACGCCATCGAGAAGTTCGAACCCGAGCGCGGCCTCAAGTTCGAGACCTACGCCATGCAGCGCATCCGCGGCGCGATCCTGGACGAACTCCGCTCCCAGGACTGGGTGCCCCGCTCCGTCCGGGGCCGCGCCCGCGACGTCGAGCGCGCCCTGGAACGGCTCGGCAACCAACTCCAGCGCACGCCGACCGACGCCGAGATCGCCGCCGAGCTCCAGATCACCGTCGCCGAACTCCGCGAGCTCTACGCCCAGTTCCAGCTCACCAGCGTCGTCGCGCTCGACGAACTGATGGTCGCCGGCCGTGGCGACGCCTCGCTCGCCGAGACACTGCCGGACACCGGCGCCGACGACCCGGTGGCCAGCCTCGTCGACCGGGACAATCGCCGCCAACTCGCGGACGCCATCGCCCAGCTCGGTGAGCGGGACCGGATCGTGGTCACCCTGTACTACTTCGAGAACCTGACCCTGGCCGAGATCGGCAAGGTGCTCGGCGTGACCGAGTCCCGGGTCTGTCAGCTGCACACGCGCGCCGTGCTGCGATTGCGGACGAAGCTCGCCGAGCACGCTGACGCCTGACGCGGCCAGCTTGCCGACGACGTGCCCACCTGGGTTCGCGAAGCGGACGCCGGCGGGTTGCGGTCATGACAGGTTCCCCGGCCAGGGGAGCAGGCGGACGTGGCCGGGGTCGACCAGGCGCAGCGGGTCCAGGTAGACCGACTCTCGGTGCACGCCCCAGTGCAGGCACACCATGGGCGGCTGGGCCGGGCAGCCGGGATGGCCGGGCAGCAGGGTGCCGATGACCTGGCCACGCTCGACGTGGTCGCCCACCCGGACCGTCGGCCGGATCGGCTCGTAGGTGGTGCGTAACCCGCCGACGTGTTCGATCGAGACCAGGCTTCGGTCGGCCAGCGGCCCGGCGTACAGGACCAGGCCGCTGCCCGCCGCGAGCACCGGTTCGGCCGGCCGGCCACCGAGGTCGACGCCGCGATGCCCGGGACCCCACGGCGTGCTTGGCGCCTGGAACCGGCGCAGCACGGGGTGCGGCGGCGCCAGCGGCCAGTGGAACCGTTCGGCCGGCGTCGAGAAGGGCGCGTCGGCCGGGGACACGGTCATGGCGGCGGCGGCCGCCTGGCAGAGGGCCGCCGTCAGGACGAGGGCCGCGACCAGGAGGCCGAACAGGGATCTGCGGAGGGAGTGCATGATCGACAGAGTGCAGGAGTGGGGCTGGCTGGCGAGGGGAGTACCCGGCGGGCTGTGGACAAGTACCCGGGCTGTGGACAACTGGTGATGTGGCTCAGCGGGTCCTGGGGTGATTCGAGTACACTGACTGCGCACTCCGCGCGTACGGGGTGACTTCGCGTGCCAGCACATCCTCTGCTTGTCGGGAGGAACGGCGCCCGGGCGGTCCCGATTCACGTCGGGTCCGGGCGCTGGTCTGGCACCAGGACGGCTGGCCAACCCGGTCCGCCGTGACAACCGAACCGCGTGCCGGCAGGGTCCGGCACGCCCGAACAACGAGGTGCGAAACCGGCCATGGCCGTCGTCACCATGAAGCAGATGCTGGATTCCGGCGTGCACTTCGGGCACCAGACCCGCCGCTGGAACCCGAAGATGAAGCGCTACATCCTGACCGAGCGCAACGGCATCTACATCATCGACCTACAGCAGACGCTGTCCTACGTGGACCGTGCGTACGAGTTCATCAAGGAGACAGTCGCCCACGGTGGCTCGATCCTGTTCGTGGGCACCAAGAAGCAGGCGCAGGAGGCCATCGCGAACGAGGCCCTGCGGGTGAACATGCCGTACGTCAACCAGCGCTGGCTGGGTGGCATGCTGACCAACTTCTCCACCGTGCACAAACGCCTCCAGCGCCTCAAGGAACTGGAGTCGATGGAGCAGACCGGCGGTTTCCAGGGTCTCACCAAGAAGGAGATCCTGATGTTGACCCGGGAGAAGGACAAGCTCGCCAAGACCCTGGGCGGCATCCGCGACATGCAGAAGGTGCCCAGCGCCGTCTGGATCGTGGACACGAAGAAGGAGCACATCGCGGTCGGCGAGGCACGCAAGCTGGGCATCCCGGTGGTCGCCATCCTGGACACCAACTGCGACCCTGACGAGGTCGACTACCCGATCCCGGGCAACGACGACGCGATCCGCTCCGCCGCGCTGCTGACCAAGGTGGTGGCCGAGGCCGCCGCGGCCGGCCTGATGGCCCGTGCCGGCGCCCGGACCGGTGCCGCCGACGGTGAGGACAAGCCAGAGGCGGCCGGCATCGCCTCCGACGAGCCGCTGGCCGAGTGGGAGAAGGAACTGCTGGTCCGCGCCGACGCGGGCACCGGCGAAGCCGAGCAGACACCGACCGAGCCCTCGGCCTGAGCGAACCGGCGCCGGCCCCCAGCGGTCCGGCGCCGGTCCCGAGCCAACCACATACGCCCGTAAGGAACGGACAAACGCACGATGGCGAACTACACCACGGCCGACATCAAGCGGCTGCGGGACTTCACCGGCTCCGGAATGATGGACGTCAAGAAGGCGCTCGACGAGTCGGACGGTGACTTCGACAAGGCGATCGAGGTCCTGCGCATCAAGGGCGCCAAGGACGTCGGCAAGCGGGCCGAGCGGACCACGGCGAACGGCCTGGTCGCGGGGGACGGTGGCGTGCTCGTCGAGCTGAGCTGCGAAACCGACTTCGTCGCCAAGAACGAGGAGTTCCAGCAGCTCGCAGCGCAGATCGTCGAGGTGGCCAAGGAAGGTCGCCCGGCTAACGAGAAGGCGCTGCTGGACGCGAAGCTGGGCGCGAACACCGTCACGGAGGCGATCGCGGCGCTGTCGGCGAAGATCGGCGAGAAGCTGGAGTTGCGTCGTGCGGTGATCTTCGACGGTGCGGTCACCACGTACCTGCACCGCCGCTCGTCCGACCTGCCGCCCGCGGTCGGCGTGCTGGTCGAGTTCACCGGCGGAAACGAGGCGGCCGCGCGCAACGTGGCCATGCACATCGCCGCGATGAAGCCGAAGTACGTGACCAGGGACGAGGTCCCGGAGGACATCGTCGCCAACGAGCGGCGCATCGCCGAGCAGACGGCGCGCGAGGAGGGCAAGCCGGAGCAGGCACTGCCCAAGATCGTCGAGGGCCGGCTCAACGGCTTCTTCAAGGACGTCGTGCTGGTCGACCAACCGTCCGTGCAGGAGTCGAAGAAGACCGTCAAGGCGGTGCTCGACGAGGCCGGGATGACCGTCACGCGGTTCGCCCGGTTCGAGGTCGGGCAGGCCTGAGACTGGCCGCCGGGCGGGTCGAGAGCGATGGATGACGGCGGGGTCGCACGGTGGAGTGAGATGCTCCTCGGTGACCCCGCCGTTGCCGTACCCGGGATGTGTGAGGCTGACCGGCACGAGTCGGACGCCATGAGTGAGGAGTCGCCGTGACCACAGCGGAACAGCGGACCGAGGGTGCCGCCGAGTCGGAGCAGGTAGCGCGGGATGGTGAGCGTGGCGGCTACCGGCGGGTGTTGTTGAAGCTGGGCGGCGAGATGTTCGGCGGCGGCGAGTTGGGCGTCGACCCGGACGTCGTGCACACGGTGGCCAGGCAGATCGCCGAGGTCGTGCGCACCGGCGTGCAGGTGGCCGTGGTGATCGGTGGCGGCAACTTCTTCCGTGGCGCCGAACTGTCCCAGCGCGGCATGGACCGCGACCGGGCCGACTACATGAGCATGCTCGGCACGGTGATGAACTGCCTGGCGCTCCAGGACTTCCTGGAGAAGCAGGGGTTGCCGACCCGGGTGCAGAGCGCGATCACCATGGGCCAGGTCGCCGAGCCCTACATCCCCCGCAGGGCCGAACGGCACCTGGAGAAGGGCCGTGTGGTGATCTTCGGTGCCGGCACCGGGATGCCCTACTTCTCCACCGACACCGCGGCCGCCCAGCGGGCGCTGGAGATCGGCTGCGACGTCGTGCTCATGGCCAAGGCGGTGGACGGCGTCTACACGGCCGATCCGCGCACGGACCCGACGGCCACCATGTTCGACCAGATCACCCACCGCGAGGCGCTGGAACGCGGGCTGAAGGTCGCCGACGCGACGGCGTTCAGCCTCTGCATGGACAACGACATGCCGATGATCGTGTTCAATCTTCTCACCGAGGGGAACATCGCGCGTGCCGTCCGTGGTGAGAAGATCGGCACGTTCGTCGGAACTCCCGGCGGGCAACCACACGCCTAGTCCAGCTCGGCAGCACACCAAGGAGTAGCCGTGATCGACGAAACCCTCTTCGACGCCGAGGAGAAAATGGAAAAAGCGGTGTCCGTGGCCAAGGAGGAGTTGAGCACGGTGCGCACCGGCCGCGCGACACCCGCCATGTTCTCGCGGATCCACGTCGAGTACTACGGCACGCCGACTCCGATCAACCAGATGGCCGCGATCAACATCCCGGAGGCCCGGATGGCGATCGTGAAACCGTTCGACGTGTCGCAGCTCAGCAACATCGAACGGTCCATCCGGGACTCCGATCTCGGCG
Source organism: Pseudonocardiaceae bacterium (assembly GCA_035273045.1). Classification (GTDB taxonomy): domain Bacteria; phylum Actinomycetota; class Actinomycetes; order Mycobacteriales; family Pseudonocardiaceae; genus DATEPR01. Next base: position 8,199 of record DATEPR010000066.1, read on the forward strand.
TGAACCCCAGCAACGACGGCACGATCATCCGGGTCGTGTTCCCGCAGCTCTCCGAGGAGCGCCGCAGGGACATGGTCAAGTTGGTCAAGAACAAGGGTGAGGACGCCAAGATCGCCATCCGCAACGTGCGCCGCAAGGCGAAGGAGGAGTTGGACCGCATCCAGAAGGACGGCGAGACGGGCGAGGACGAGGTGGTCCGCGCGGAGAAGGAACTCCAGCACGTCACCGACAAGTACGTCGGGCAGGTCGACGAGCTCGTCAAGCACAAGGAAGCCGAGTTGCTGGAGGTCTGATGGCCTCCGACCAACCACTTCGAGCCCCGCACGCCGTGGCCGACGAGCACAGCACGCCCGAGCGGCCACGGCCGGAGCAGTCCAACGGCGAACAGGCCAGCACCGACCAGGCAGACAACGGGCAGCCCGCGGCTGAGCAGCCCGGCACTGCGCAAGCCAAAGCTGGGCCGGCCGGCGCCGGGCAGGCCACGGCTGGG
>DATEPR010000067.1:0-7269 GCA_035273045.1 Pseudonocardiaceae bacterium
GGGTGCTTGCGGCCGCCCTGCGGGGGCACGCTGGCCGTGGTGCCCTCCAGGATCTTCAGCAGCGCCTGCTGCACGCCCTCACCGGACACGTCCCGGGTGATCGACGGGTTTTCACTCTTCCGAGCGATCTTGTCGACCTCGTCGATGTAGATGATGCCGGTTTCGGCCCGTTTGACGTCGTAGTCCGCCGCCTGGATGAGCTTGAGCAGGATGTTCTCGACGTCCTCGCCGACGTAGCCGGCCTCGGTCAGCGCCGTGGCGTCCGCGATGGCGAACGGCACATTGAGCATTTTCGCGAGTGTCTGCGCCAGGTAGGTCTTGCCGCAGCCGGTCGGGCCGAGCATCAGGATGTTCGACTTGGTCAGCTCAACGCCCTCGTCGCGGTTGTCCCTGCCGGACTCGCGGCCCCGGTCACCGTTCTGGATGCGCTTGTAGTGGTTGTAGACGGCGACGGCCAGGGTTCGCTTGGCCTCACCCTGGCCTATCACGTACTGGTCGAGGAACTCGTGGATTTCGGCCGGTTTGGGCAGCTCGTCGAGCTTGACGTCGCCGGCCTCGGCCAACTCCTCCTCGATGATCTCGTTGCAGAGGTCGATGCACTCGTCGCAGATGTACACGCCGGGACCGGCGATCAGCTTCTTGACCTGCTTCTGGCTCTTTCCGCAGAAGGAGCACTTCAACAGGTCCCCGCCATCACCGATTCGAGCCATGACCGCTGACCTCTGTCCCCTCCGGCGCACCGGGAACCAGCCCCGCCGTGCCTTCGTTCTCCTGGTGGTGACGTCCCGGCCCCCGCCGAGCCTCACGCGCTGCCATTGACGGTACCCGCCCTGCCCACTTCAGCGGGAGCATCAGCGTGCTCTCGACACGCCGAATGGGCGGTGATTCCGGCGCACTCGGCGTGTCCCCGCCGGTGGTCCGCGGCCGTCAGGGCCGCATTGACAGCTTTCGATACGGCAAGACTTCGTCGATGATCCCGTACGACCTGGCCTCGTCGGCGGTGAGCACCTTGTCCCGCTCGATGTCGGCCCGGACCTCGTCGGCGTCCTTGTTCGTGTGCCTGGCCAGCGTGGTCTCCAGCAGTCGCCGGACCCGCTGGATCTCGTTGGCCTGGATCTCCAGGTCGGACACCTGGCCGTACACGCCCTCGGTGGCCGGCTGGTGGATCAGCACCCTGGCGTTGGGCAGTGCGTAACGCTTGCCGGGGGTGCCGGCCGACAGGATGACCGCGGCGGCCGACGCCGCCTGGCCCAGGCAGTACGTCTGGATGTCGGGCCGGACGAACTGCATGGTGTCGTAGATGGCCATCAGCGAGGTGAACGAGCCACCCGGCGAGTTGATGTAGAGCAGGATGTCGCGGTCCGGGTCCTCGGCCTCCAGCACCAGCAGCTGGGCCATGATGTCGTTGGCCGAGGCGTCGTCGATCTGCACGCCACAGAAGATGATGCGTTCCTCGAACAGCTTGTTGTACGGGTTGGACTCCTTGACCCCGTAGCTGGTGCGCTCGACGAACGACGGCAGCACGTACCGGGACTGCGGCAACCGGTACTCGAACTCGGGGAGATGAAGGTCGCTCACGGTGGTCTCCTAGCTGGGGTTGCTGCCGTTGGTCTGGTTGCCGCGCGGCGAGGCGACGTGGTCGACGAAGCCGTACTCCAGCGCCTCGGCCGCGGTGAACCACCGGTCCCGGTCGGCGTCCTCGGTGATGCGCTCCACCGACTGGCCGGTCTGCTCCGCGGTCAGCCGGGCCATCTCCCGCTTCCACTTGTTGTAGACCTCGGCCTGGATGGCGATGTCGGACGCGGTGCCGCCGACGCCCGCCGACGGCTGGTGCATCATCACGCGGGCGTGCGGCAGCGCGTACCGCTTGCCGGGCGCGCCGGACGACAGCAGGAACTGGCCCATCGACGCGGCCAGGCCCATCGCCCACGTGGCCACGTCGGGCTCGATGAGCTGCATCGTGTCGTAGATCGCCATGCCGGCGGTGACCGAGCCGCCGGGCGAGTTGATGTAGAGGGTGATGTCCTTGTCGGGGTCCTCGGCGGCCAGCAGCAGCAACTGCGCGGTGAGCCGGTTGGCGACCTCGTCGTTGACCTCGGAGCCGAGCACGATGATCCGCTCCTGGAGCAACCGCTCGAACACCGAGTCGGTGAGGTTGAGCCCCTGGGTGTTGGTCCGCATCCTGGGCGGGATCTGCTGAGTCACGTCTGCCTGCCTTCTCGCTGACGTCCTGCCATGACGGACCGGTCGTCGGTGGTCCGCGGGGGGTGTCCGGTCTCCTGCCATCGACAGTAACGAAGGCGGGCGGCGGGTTCGTCCCAGCACCGCCCGCGTTCGCTCACAGCGTGGCAACCGGGCAATCTGGCGTGTGGTCCAGGTCACTCGTCTTCGTCGTCGTCGATTTCCTCGACCTCGACCAGTTGCGACGGGTCCTGCTGCTGGCCGATGCCGAACAGCTCGTCCACGTCCAGCTTCTGGCCCGCGTCGTCGGTCACCTCGGCCTGCCGCACGACCGAGGCCAGGGCCTTGCCCCGCCGCACGTCGGCGTAGATGGCGCCGAGCTGGCCGGACTGCTGGGCCCGCTGGACGTACTCGTCCGGGCTGACGCCGAAGCGCTGGGCCTGGTAGATGATCCGCTCGGTGAGCTCGTTGTCGTTGACGCTGATCTGTTCCGCGTCGGCGATGCTGTCCAGCACGAGCTGCGTCTTCACGGCCTTCTCCGCCGCCGTGCGCAGTTCCGTGTCGAACTCCTCGACCGTCTGGCCCTGGGTGCCCAGCCACTCGGCGAACTTGGCCTCGTCGTGGTCGAAGGCGTGCACCGCGTCGTGCTTGCGGACCTCGATCTCGGACTCCACGACGGCCTCGGGCAGTGGCACCTCGGTGGCGTCCAGCAGCGCGTCCAGCACCTTGTCCCTGGCCTGCACGGCCTGCTGCATCCGGTTCACCCGGCCCAGCCGCTCACGCAGGTCGGCGCGCAGCTCGTCGAGCGTGTCGAACTCGCTGGCCAACTGGGCGAACTCGTCGTCGGCCGCGGGCAGCTCCCGCTCCTTCACCGACTGCACCGTCGCGGACACCTCGGCGTCCTGGCCGGTGTGCTCGCCGGCCAGCAGCTTGGTGGTGAAGGTGACGGTCTGGCCGGCCTCGGCGCCGACGAGGGCGTCGTCGATGCCCTCCACCAGCTCGCCCGAGCCGACCTCGTAGGACAGGCCGGTGGTGCTGGCGTCCTCGACGGGCTCGCCGTCCACCGTGGCCGACAGGTCGATGACGACGAAGTCGCCGTTCTGGACGGGGCGCTCGACGCCGGTCAGGGTGCCGAAGCGGGCGCGCAGCTCGTCCAACTGGCTGTCGACGTCCGAGTCGGACGTCTCGGGGGTCTCGACCGTGACGGCGAGCTCACCGAACGCCGGCACGGTGATGTCCGGCCGGACGTCCACCTCGGCGGAGAACGCCAGGCTCTCGCCGTCCTCGATCTTCGTGACCTCGATGTCCGGCCGGCCGAGAGTGCGCACCTCGCCGCCGTTCACCGCTTCCAGATACTTGGCCGGAATGGCCTCGTTGACCACCTCGTCCAGCACGACACCACGGCCGAGCCGGCTCTCCAGCACCCTGGCCGGAGCCTTGCCCGGGCGGAAGCCGGGAATGCGGACCTGCTTGGCGAGCTTCCGGTAAGCGCGGTCGAAGCTCGGCTTGAGCTCGTCGAACGGCACCTCGACGTTGATCCGGACCCTCGTCGGGCTGAGCTGCTCGACGGTGCTCTTCAACGTAGTCTCCTCATACGAACATGACATGCGGAAGAACCCGAGCCGGAGCGGGCCGGTCGGGGATCAGCCCGAGTCTACGTTGCGTGCGTGGTCCGCCGACCGGCGCATCAGGGAAGTGGGTGGACGGCTCGCCCGAATAGCTCGACACGGAGCGGGTACGACTCGCACTGTGAACGAAATGCCGACAAGCTGTAGGTTACAGCCATCTCCACTGGTGCCGGCTGGGTCGGTCGGCACGGGGGAGCCGGGGAAGGGGTCACCGTTGGCCGAGCCACGCTCGACGGGACAGCCACAGCGGGTGCTGATCGTGTCCGCCAACATGGGTGAGGGCCACAACGCCACGGGTCGGGCTCTCGACCAGGCGGCGCACGCGCTCTGGCCAGGGGTGCAGGTGCGCTGGCTGGACGCGCTGGACGTGATGGGCCGGCCCGTCGGGCCGGTGTTCCGCCAGATCTACGTCGCCAACGTGCAGCGGGTGCCGTGGCTGTACGAGTACTTCTACGGGTCGGTCCGCCGGTACCGGTGGTTCGCCAACGCGTCCAAGCGGTTCGTCGGCGCGTGGTGCGGGCGCCGGCTGGCCGACCACATCAAGGACTTCCAGCCGGACGTGATCCTGTCCACGTACCCGCTGGGCAGCGCCGGGCTGGCCTGGCTGCGCACCCACCGTGACCTGCGCACGCCGATCGGCGCGTGGGTGTCGGACTTCTGCCCGCACCCGTTCTGGGTGTACCACGAGCTGGACCTGAACCTGGTCATGCACCCGGTGGGCGTCGAACCGGCGCGCACCTGGGTGCCCGGTGCCCGGGTCGGCGTGTCCGCACCGCCGGTGACCAGTGAGTTCCGGCCAGGCGACCGAGCGGCCGCACGGCGCGCGCAGAACCTGCCGCAGGACAAGTTCGTCGCGCTCGTGTCGTGCGGCGCGTACGGCTTCGGCAGTGTCGAGTCGGCGGTCAGCACGCTGCTGGCCGCGTCCGACGACGTGGTCGTCGTGGTGGCGTGCGGGCGCAACGACGCGCTGCGCAACAGGTTGCTGGCCGGTGGTGACCACGGCGGCCGGCTGCGCGCGCTGGGCTGGACCGACCAGATGGCCGCGCTGACCGTGGCCAGTGACGTCCTGGTCACCAACGCGGGCGGCGCGACGTCGCTGGAGGCCCTGGCGTGCGGCCGGGCGCTGCTGATGTACCGGCCGATCGCCGCGCACGGCAGGGCGAACGCCGAACTGATGGCCGAGGCGGGGCTGGCCGAGGTGTGCGCCGACGACGCCGAGCTGACCGCCGCGGTGCGCCGGCTGCTGGCCGAACCGGACCGGCTGGCCGCGATGGAGCGGACCAGCCTGGCACACGCCCGCTCGGCGACACTGGCCGACGGCCTCACCACGCTGCGCACGGTGGCCGCGAAGTCATCCGGCGAGTCGGCGCGCCGGCTGCGCGCCGAGGACGCGCTGTTCGTGCACGTCCAGTCACCCGCCGTGCCGCAGCAGGTGGGCGCGGTGCTGGTGTTCGAGGCCAAGCCCGACGGCACGGCCGTGACCCACGCGGACGCCGCCTATCTGGTGGACGCCGCGCCCGGCTTGTTCGGCCGGATCGACCCTGGTTCGGCGTGGCGGCACCCGCGCTGGCTCCCCCAGCCCGGTGTCACGGCGGCCGACCTGGTGGACGTGGTCGAACTCGGTCGCGCCGACACACCGTCCGATTTGGACGGTGCGATGGACGACTTCTTCTCGGTGCCGCTGGACGGCAGCGACGGCGCCGGCCGTGCCCGCCTGGTGCACGGGGTGGAGGGCAACCGGTCCGCCATCATGATCAAGTTCCACCACGCCACCGCGGACGGCATCGCGGTGATCGGCGCGCTGGTCGGCCGGACCAGGGGCAAGACGTTCATCGAGGCGCCCGACGCGCGCACGCTCGCCGACCGGCCCACCGCCCGGGACCGCCTGCGCGGCCTGCGGGAGCTGGGCAGCGGCGTGTGGACCCTGGCCAGGGCCGGCAAGGCTCGGCACACCGCGCTGAACGGCCGGGTCGCCGGACCGGGCCGGCACCACTCCCGGGTGGAGCTGCCGGCCGCGGAGATCCGCCAACTGGCCCGCTCGCTCGGCGTGCGGACCACCGACCTGGCCACCGCGCTGGTCGCCGAGGCGCTGCACCGGGTGCTGCACGCCGAGGGATCGCACACCGGCCCGGACACCATCCGCGTGATGATGCCGCGCTCCACCCGCACCACGAAGACATACCGCACCGCGGGCAACCACACCGGCGCCACGTCGGTCGACCTGCCGATCGGCCCGATGTCACTGACCGAGCGGGTGGCCGGCACCCGGGCGGCCACCGACGGCCAGGTCGACGCCAGCGCACCGCACGCGGCACACGCCGTGGTGTGGGTGCTGGGCCTGCTGCCGCCGTGGCTGCACCGGATCGCCGCCCGGCTGGTCTACCGGTCGACGTGGTTCAACGTGATCGCCTCCGTGCTGCCCGGCGCCCGCTCCCCCGTCGTGCTCAACGGCGCGGTGCTGCCGGCCGTGTATCCGGTGCTGTCGCTGGCGCCCGGCGTGCGGCTGTCGGTCGGCGTGATGACGTGGGGCGACCTCGTCACCATCTGTTTCGCCGGTGACCGGGACATCGCCCCCACAGTGGACGGCCTGGCCGACGCGGTGCACGCGGCCGTAAAGGAAGCACGAGCGTCAGTGGCATGACCGAGGAGACCACCTACCTGTGGATCGCCATTCCGGCGGCCCTGGGCAGCGCGTTCTGCTTCGGCCTCACCGGTGCGCTCCAGCACGCGGCCAACCGGCGGGTCACCGCCCGGCCCGCGCTGCGGCCCAGCCTGCTGCTGGACCTGGCGCGCCAGCCGATCTGGCTGCTGTCGCTGCTGGCCAACGTCGGCGGCAGCGCGCTGCAGCTGGTCGCCCTGGGCACCGGTCCACTGGTGCTGGTCCAGCCGCTGCTGGTCAGCGGCCTGCTGTTCGCGGTGCTGATCCGGAGTTTCATGGCGCACAGGTCGCCGCCGGGATCGGTGGTGCTGGGCGCCAGCATGTGTGGCGCCGGCCTGGCCGCGTTCCTGTTGCTGGCCCAGCCGACCGGCGGTGTGGACTGGTTGAGCCTCGGGCAGGCGCTGCCGCTGGGCTTCGGGCTGGCTGTCCTGCTGGCCCTGCTGCTCACCCTGGCGTCGCGGTTTCCCGGTGAGGGGCGGACGCTCGCCCTGGCCGGCGGCGCCGGTGTGCTGTACGGGGTGACCGCCGGTGTCGCCAAGATCGCGCTCGGCCTGGTGCAGGACCACGGGTTGGTCGCGCTGCTCACCAACTGGCCGCTGTACGCGATCCTGGTCACCGGCCCGACCGGTTTCCTGCTCAACCAGAACGCCTACCAGTCGGACCGCTCGCTGGCGCCCGCGCTGGCCGTGATCACCGCGACCGACCCGCTGGTCGGGATCGGCGTCGGCGTGCTGTGGCTGGACGAGATTCTCCGCTCCGGGCCGGGGTTCGTGGTCGGCCAGGTCCTGGCGCTCGGCGTGC
>DATEPR010000068.1:0-8948 GCA_035273045.1 Pseudonocardiaceae bacterium
GGCGTAACTTACTCTCTGGTCTACGCGTGAGTAACCTTTGCGCGCGGCACCTCAGCGTTGAGGAGGCTTCGTTGCGTATCCGACGACCCCTGCTGGTCCGGGCCGGTGCGGTGGGCGCGGTGCTCGCCGCCGCCGTGCTCACCACCGCGGCACTGGCCCCGACCGCCGCGGCGGCGACCTTCCCGGTGCAGCCGAACATCGCGTCCGCCGTGGCCGTCGCGGCGACCGATCCGGAACAGTCACCGCCCGGCACGAACGACTTCGCCTGCAAACCGAGCGCGGCACATCCGTTCCCCGTCGTGCTCATTCCCGGCACGTTCTCCGTGATGGAGGACGATTTCGGTGCGCTGGCACCGATTCTGGCCAACAACGGCTACTGCGTGTTCAGCACGAACTACGGCGGCACGAAAGGCGCACTGATCCAGGCGATCGGCCCGGCCGCCACGTCCGCCCAGCAGGTCTCCGCGTTCATCGACCGGGTCATCCAGGCCACCGGCGTGAGCCAGGTGGACCTGGTGGGCCACTCGCAGGGCGGGATGCTCGGCGAGTACTACCTGAAGGTCCTGGGTGGCGCGCCGAACGTGCACACGTACGTCGGGCTCTCGCCCACGACGCACGGCACCACCCTGGACGGCCTGGCCAACCTGGCCGCGTTCTTCCCCGGTGCCAACCAGTTCGTCGGGGCAGGGTGCCAGGCGTGCGTCGACCAGGAGGCCGGGTCGGCGTTCCTGGCGCCGCTGGACTCGGGTCCGATCGCCCAGGCCGGCGTGAACTACACCGTGATCGAGACGCTCAACGAGACGGTGGTGACACCGGTCGGTTCGTCGTTCATCCGGGAGCCGGGCGTCACCAACCTGTTCGTGCAGAGCCAGTGCGCGAACGACACGGTCGACCACGCCGACCTGCCCTACGACCTGGTGACCGTCCGGGACGTGCTGAACGCGCTGGACCCGGCGAACGCCCGGTCACCGAATTGCCTGACCGCGTTCCCGTTCCCCGCCTAAAGTCGGTTCGGTGCGCACCGAACACGTCAGGCATGTGGTGTGGGACTGGAACGGCACCATCCTCGATGACAACGACGCCGTCGTCGCGGCCGTGAACACGGTGTGCGCGGCGTACGGCAGGGCGCCGGTCGATCTCGACCACTGGCGGTCGATCTACCGCAGGCCGCTGCGGGACTGCTACGCCGAACTGCTCGACCGGGAGATCTCGGCGCACGACTGGGCCGAGATCGACCGGCGCTACCACCAGGCCTACCGCGGGCTGCTGCCCAGCACCCGGCTCACCCCGGGCATCCCGGACGAGCTGCGCCGCTGGCAGGCTGCCGGCGGCACCCAGTCGCTGCTGAGCATGTGGTTCCACGACGAGCTGGTGTCCCTGGTCACCGAACACGGGTTAGCTGAGCTGTTCACCCGGGTCGACGGCCTGCGGGTCTCGGTCGGCGGGCACGGCAAGACCGACCACCTGCGCGAACATTTGGCCGCGCTGGCCGTCGATCCGGCGGACGTGCTCCTGGTGGGCGACGTGCTGGACGACGCGGCCGCCGCCGAGGCGGTCGGGGCGCGGTGCGTGCTGGTCACCACCGGTGTCAGCACGCCGGCGGCGCTGCGCGCGGGCGGTGTTCCGGTGGTCGATTCGATCGCCGAAGCCCTCCTGTTGACTTGATCACAGGATGACGCGGCGCCGGTACCGGGAACGGTTCGTCACCTGCGGATATCGGCTGGTCAGCGTCGGTCAAGTGACGTTTGCGCTGATCACGGCCCCGGGACCGGGAAATTGTGGACAGATCGCGTGTGTCACTTGTCACAAAGAGTCAGGGAAATCACGCCTTCCGGCGGTCAGTGCCCACAGTGGGCCGATCGCCACCGGGTGGCGGCTGGTCAAGGGCGTGTGATGGGCCGAGTGTGACGCCGCTGACCTGGCGGGACGGCCCACCCCGCTGAAAGTCCGGCACGCATCGGGTGGTAAACCCGAGGTTGTTGTGGTCCCAGATACACCGTACGACCCGGCGCCGTGGCTGGGCGTCGTGAGGTGGGGTGACCGTCTTGTGAGGCCACAACAGCGTGGTCATCACGAGACGAGGAGAACATGACCCTCACTGGTGTGGGCGCACCCGGCAGGGCGCGCATCGATACCAAGACGCTGCGGACCGACCGCTGGTGGCTCTCGCCCGCGGTCCAGGGCGCCGTGCTGCTGGTCTGTGTCGTGTACCTGACGTGGGCCGTGCTGATCGGCAAGGACTACTACTTCAGGCCCTACATCTCGCCGCTGTACTCGCCCTGCCTGACGGCCAACTGCGTGGGGGACAGCGGCTGGGGCTGGTTCCCGAGCATCGCGCCGGTCACGCCGAGCCTCATCATCATCATCTTCCCGATGGGCTTCCGGCTGACCTGCTACTACTACCGCAAGGCGTACTACCGGGCGTTCTGGGCGGCGCCGCAGGCGTGCGCGGTCGCCGAGCCGCACCGGCGATACACCGGCGAGACCCGGTTCCCGCTGATCATGCAGAACGTGCACCGCTACTTCTGGTACGTCACGCTGCTGTTCGCCGGCATCCTCACCTGGGACTTCATCGCGTCGTTCCGCGACCACAGCGGCGCCTGGGGGCACGCCGGCATCGGCACCGTCGTGCTGTTGATCAACTCGGCGCTGATCTGGGGCTACCAGTTGTCGTGCCACTCGTGCCGGCACATCATGGGCGGCAAGCTGAAGAACTTCTCCAAGCACCCGCTGCGCTACAAGTACTGGAAGTTCGTGTCCCTGCTCAACGGCTACCACATGCAGTGGGCATGGGCGTCGCTGGTGTGGATCTCGTTGACCGACCTGTACATCAGGCTGGTCGCCGCCGGGTGGATCACGGACGTGCGGATCTTCTGAAGCTCAAGTTAGGGATTGTGAGTCGATGACTGAGGTCGAGCGGCACGCGTACGACGTGCTGGTGATCGGGGCCGGCGGGTCCGGCCTGCGGGCCGCGATCGAGGCCCGGCAGCAGGGCCTGCGCGTCGCGGTGATCTGCAAGTCGCTGTTCGGCAAGGCCCACACGGTGATGGCCGAGGGCGGCTGTGCCGCGTCGATGGGCAACGCCAACGCCAACGACAACTGGATGGTGCACTTCCGCGACACCATGCGCGGCGGGAAGTTCCTGAACAACTGGCGCATGGCCGAGCTGCACGCCAAGGAGGCTCCGGACCGGGTCTGGGAGCTGGAGACCTACGGCGCCCTGTTCGACCGCACCCCGGACGGCCGGATCAGCCAGCGCAACTTCGGCGGCCACACCTACCCGCGGCTGGCGCACGTCGGCGACCGGACCGGCCTGGAGCTGATCCGCACCATGCAGCAGAAGATCGTGTCGCTGCAACAGGACGACCACAAGGCCACCGGCGACTACGAGGCCAACCTCAAGGTCTACGCCGAGTGCACGGTCACCGACCTGTTGAAGGACGGCGGCCGGATCGCCGGCGCGTTCGCCTACTGGCGGGAGTCCGGCCGGTTCGTGCTGTTCGAGGCGCCGGCCGTAGTGCTGGCCACGGGCGGCATCGGCAAGTCGTTCAAGGTGACGTCGAACTCCTGGGAGTACACCGGCGACGGGCACGCGCTCGCGCTGCGCGCCGGGAGCCGGCTGATCAACATGGAGTTCGTCCAGTTCCACCCGACGGGCATGGTCTGGCCGCCGAGTGTGAAGGGCATCCTGGTCACCGAGGGCGTGCGCGGCGACGGTGGCGTGCTGCGCAACTCCGAGGGCAAGCGGTTCATGTTCGACTACATCCCCGAGGTCTTCAAGGGACAGTACGCGGAGACCGAGGAGGAGGCGGACGCCTGGTACACCGACCCGGACAACAACCGCCGCACCCCGGACCTGCTGCCCCGCGACGAGGTGGCCAGGGCGATCAACTCGGAGGTCAAGGCGGGCCGGTGCAGCCCGCACGGCGGCGTGTTCCTGGACATCGCGTCCCGCATGTCGGCCGAGGAGATCCAGCGCCGGCTGCCGTCGATGTACCACCAGTTCAAGGAACTGGCCGATGTGGACATCACGGCGGAGGCGATGGAGGTCGGGCCGACCTGCCACTACGTGATGGGTGGCGTCGAGGTCGAGCCGGACACCGCGGCCGCGGCGAACGTGCCCGGCCTGTTCGCCGCCGGCGAGGTGGCCGGCGGCATGCACGGCTCCAACCGGCTGGGCGGCAACTCGCTGTCCGACCTGCTGGTGTTCGGCCGCCGGGCCGGCGTCGGCGCCGCCGAGTACGTGCAGGGCCTCGGTGCCCGGCCGGTGATCACCGACGCCGACGTGGACGAGGCCGCGCGCAAGGCGGTCATGCCGTTCGACGGCGCGGCCGCCGAGGGTGACGCGCTGGAGAACCCGTACACCGTGCACGCCGACCTGCAGCAGATGATGAACGACCTGGTCGGCATCATCCGGCGGGAGGGCGAGGTCCGCGAGGCGATCGCCCGGCTGGCCGACCTGAAGGCGCGGGCCAAGAAGGTCGTCGTCGAGGGTCACCGGCAGTTCAACCCAGGCTGGCACCTTGCGCTCGACCTGCGCAACATGCTGCTGGTCAGCGAGTGCGTGGCGTGGGCGGCCCTGGAGCGCACCGAGAGCCGGGGCGGTCACACCCGCGAGGACTACCCGGAGATGCAGCACGAGTGGCGCAAGCAGTTGCTGGTGTGCGAGGCCGAGGGTGACGGCATCCGCCTGTTCCACGAGGATCAGGTGCCGATGCGCCAGGACCTGCTCGACCTGTTCGAGTACGACGAGCTCGCCAAGTACTTCACCGCCGACGAGCTGTCCGGGCACAAGGGAGGCAAGAGCTGATGGCCTACCAGGGTCATTTCCGGGTGTGGCGCGGCGACTCCGACAAGGGTGATCTCCAGGACTTCACCGTGGAGGTCAACGAGGGCGAGGTCGTCCTGGACATCATCCACCGGTTGCAGGCCACCCAGGCGCCCGATCTGGCGGTGCGGTGGAACTGCAAGGCGGGCAAGTGCGGTTCGTGCTCGGCCGAGGTCAACGGCCGGCCCCGGCTGATGTGCATGACGCGCATGTCGACGTTCACCGAGGACGAGACGGTCACCGTCACGCCCATGCGGACGTTCCCGGTGATCCGCGACCTGGTCACCGACGTGTCCTACAACTACGTGAAGGCCAGGGAGATCCCGGCGTTCGCGCCGCCGGCCGACCTGAAGCCGGGCGAGTACCGGATGCAGCAGATCGACGTGCAGCGGTCGCAGGAGTTCCGGAAGTGCATCGAGTGCTTCCTGTGCAACAACACCTGCCACGTGGTCCGGGACCACGAGGAGAACAAGGAACACTTCGCCGGCCCACGGTTCCTGATGCGCATCGCCGAACTGGAGATGCACCCGCTGGACGCCGGCGACCGGGTCAACCAGGCGCAGGAGCAGCACGGACTCGGTTTCTGCAACATCACCAAGTGCTGCACCGACGTGTGCCCGGAGGGCATCCACATCACCGACAACGCGCTGATCCCGATGAAGGAGCGGGTCGCGGACCGCAAGTACGACCCGCTGACCCGGCTGTTCCGCCGCAAGTAACGGCTCCCCCGGGCACCGTGTTGGTCGCTTTCCGTGACGACCAGCCGGTGCCTGGGGAACAATACGGGCTGTGCTGCGGATACTGCTGGTCGAGGACGACGATTCGCAGGCGGCCGCGTTGGTGCCCGGGCTGACCCGGCGGTCGTACGCGGTCGACCGGCTGCCCGACGGCCGGCACGTCCTGGACCGGCTGGTCGGCGTGGACGTCGTGCTGCTGGACATGCAGTTGCCGGACGTGGACGGCAACGAGCTGTGCGGGCGGATCAGGGCGATCAGCGACGTGCCGATCATCATGATGTCCGCGTACGGCGACGTGACCGACCGGATCCTGGCGCTGCACTCCGGTGCCGACGACTTCGTGCGCAAGCCCTACGACGAGGGCGAACTCGTGGCCCGCATCCACGCCGTGCTGCGCCGGCGGGAGGGCGCGCACCCGCCGGTCGGCACCGACGGTGAGGCGATCGTCGTCGGTGACGTGGAGATCCACCTGACCCGGCGCACCGTCGTGGTCGCCGGCAAGCCGGTGGAGCTGCCCAGGGACCAGTTCCGGCTGCTCGCGTTCGTCGCCGGCTACGGCGGCGCGGTCTGCACGAACGAGCGGATCGTGGCCGAGGTGTGGCCGGACGCCTACCCGGTGGGCCGGGACGCCGAACTGGACGAGCAGGTCGGCGCGATCCGGGCCGCCGTCGGGCGGCCCTGGCTGGTCCGGACCGTGCAGGACGTCGGCTACCAGCTCGGCTGGCCGCCGGCGCGGCGCGCCCGCTGACGGCCGGGCGAGCGTCCGCCGTGCGTGCCCGCCTACTCGCCGTCGTCACGTCGCTGGTGGTGCTGGTCGTGGTCGGCCTCGGCGCCCCACTGGCGTTGAGCGTGGCCAGCACCGAGGGCCAGCAACTGTTCCTGGACCGGCTCACCGACACCGAGGGTTTCGCGTCCATGGCGCAGCAGGCCCTGTCCTCCGGCGACTTCACCGCGCTGGGCAACGCCCTGGTGCGCTACCAGCAGGTCTACGGCATCAGCGCGGCCGTCGTCGATACCGGCGAACGGGTGCAGGCCCGTTCGGCGACGCCGGTCGACCTGGCCGACCCCGCCGTGCACCAGGCGGTGCTCGCCGCGCTGGCCGGTCAGGCGCCGCACGCCGGGTCGACGTTGCTGCCGTGGCACCGGGCGCCGCTGGTGGTGGCCGAACCGGTGTTGCTGGGCGGGGAACTGCTCGGGGTCGCGGTCACGGTGTCGGCCACCGACGCCGCCAGGGACACGATCCTGACCTGGTGGAGCGCGCTGGCCGGCGGCGCCGTCGTGGCGATCGCGCTGGCCGTGCTGGCCGCCCTGCCCGTGGTGCGCTGGGTGCTGGGGCCGGTGCGCCGGCTGGACGACGCGACGGCACAACTCGGCGCCGCGCTGGTGAAGGGCGAGGACGTCGACCCGGCGGGCATCCGGGGCGGGCCACCGGAACTGCGCCGGCTGTCCGAGTCGTTCGACCGGCTGGCCGCGACGGTGACCACGACACTGGCCGCGCAGCGGGCCTTCGTCGCCGACGCGTCGCACCAGTTGCGCAACCCGCTGACCGCGTTGCGGCTCCGCCTGGGCAACCTGGCCGGGCACGTGGACGGCGAGGCCGAACAGCACCAGGTGGCGGCGATCGCCGAGGCCGACCGGCTGGGCCGCATCCTGGACGAGCTGCTGGCCATGGCGCGGGCCGAGTCCGGTGCGGTCGCACCGGTCGAAGTGGACGTCGACCAGGTGGTGAAGCAGCGGGTGGCGACCTGGCAGGCGGTCGCCGTGCACCGCAACGTGTCCATGGTGCTGGCCGGCGAGCCGGGCGGACGGGCGCTGGCGCCGCCGCGCGGGCTGGAGGCGATCCTGGACGCCTTGCTGGACAACGCTTTGAAGTTCACCGGCGACGGCACCCTGGTCGAGGTCGAGGTGCGGCGGCCGGACGGGACGGTCGCGGTGTCCGTGCGCGACCACGGCCCTGGGCTGAAGCCGGAGGAGCTGCCCAGGGCGACGGACCGCTTCTGGCGCAGCAGGGAACACCAGAACGTGCACGGCACCGGACTGGGCCTGGCCATCGTCAGCCGCATCGTGGAACGGGTCGGCGGCTCCGTCCAGGTGTCCACACCGGACGGTGGGGGACTGATGGTGCGGATCGAACTGCCCGCCGTTGCGGACTGATCAGGCGCCGGTGACGCCGTCGATCCGTTCCCGGAGCAGGTCGGCGTGCCCGCAGTGCCTGGCGTACTCCTCGGTCACGTGGCCGAACATCCAGCGCAGCGACAGCGGGCCCCACTGCTCGTGGGGGTACGTGTCGTCCAGGGACCTGCCGGTCACCGCCTGCCGGCACAGTTCCTGCTCGGCGACCAGCCGCGCGTAGTCCTCCTCGGCCGTCGCCGGGTCGGCCTCGGCGATCGACACCGGCGGCCCGTACGCCCAGTCCACCGGCTGGCCGGCGAACCGGGTGCGGAACCAGATCCGTTCCACGTCGGTGAGGTGGCGCAGCAGGCCGAGCAGCGACAGGTCGGACGGCGGCACGGCCCGCTCGGCCAGTTGGGCCGCGGTCAGGCCGGCGCACTTGTGCAGCAGTGTCGTGCGGTTGCGGTCCAGCCGGCTGGTCAGCATCGTCCACTCGGCACCGGCCAACGCCTCGTCGAGGCGGTCGACCTCCGGTGCGGTCCAGGTCATGATCCGGTCTGCCTTCCCGGGGCGAGCAGGCCCCGTTCGTAGCCCGCGGCGACGGCCGCGGCCCGGTCGTTGACGCCGAGTTTCGCGTAGATGTGCAACAGGTGGGTCTTCACGGTGGCCTCGGACAGGAACAGCCGCTTCGCCGCGTCCCGGTTGGTGACGCCCCGCGCCACCAGGGTCAGCACCTCCAGTTCCCTCGGGCTCAGCGGATCCGACGTGGCCGCGGGTGCCGGCCCGACCCGGTCCATCAGCCGCCGTGCCACCGTGGGGCTGAGCACCGAGTCGCCGCGTGCCGCCGCCCGCACCGCGCGGATCAGCTCGTCCCTGGGCGCGTCCTTGAGCAGGTAGCCGGTGGCGCCCGCCTCGATCGCCGGCAGCACGTCGCTGTCGGTGTCGAACGTGGTCAGCACCAGCACCCGCACCGACGGCGCGGTCGCGGCCAGTTCGGTGATCGCCGCGACCCCGCCCATGCCGGGCATCCGCAGGTCCATCAGCACCACGTCGACGTCCAGCCGGTCCACCGCGGCCAGCGCCTCCCGGCCGCCGGCCGCCTCGCCGACCACGTCGAAACCCGGGTCACCGGCGAACACGCCGCGCAGGCCGTCCCGGACCACCGGGTGGTCGTCCACGATGAGCAGCTTGATCGCCGTCATATGGGACAACGTAATGTCAGATCTTCGCCGACCGGTAGTAGGCCTCGGCGCCCGGGTGCAGCGGCACCG
>DATEPR010000069.1:0-6667 GCA_035273045.1 Pseudonocardiaceae bacterium
GGCCAGCGCGGCCGGCGTGCCCGCGAACAGCAGCCCGACCGGCACCAGGAACGCCGCCAGCGGGCTGACGTGGTACATCGGCGTGAACGCCACGGGCGTGGTGCCCGCGCCGATGAACCGGCACGCCTGCACGACGGACACCACACCGCTCCGGTTGCCCGGCCCGGACAGCGCCAGCGCGTTCACCCCGACCAGCACGAACTGGCTGGACACCCCGGCCAGCGCCCACAGCACCCCGGCGACCACCGCCGACGGCACCACGCCGACACCGGCCAGCAGCGCGCCACCGGTGAGCATCCCCACGGCCACCGACACCGGCCCGCCCCACCGGTCCACCAGGTTGCCCACCGGCCGGGCGGTGAGGATGCCGGCGACGCCGAACGCGGTCAGCAGCACGCCCCGGCCGCTCGCGTCCAGGCCCAGCGTGTCCGCGGCGCGGAACGACACCAGGAACGCCAGGCCGCCCAGGCAACCCCAGCCGACGAACCCGGCCAACCCGGTGCGCAGCACTGGCAGCGTGTACGCGCTGCGCAGCGCGGTGGGCTGGGCCGGCCGGCTGGACACCGCGGCGGGCAGGCCGACCACCGCCAGCACGACCGCCACCGCCGCCGACGCCAGGAACGCGTACCGCCAGCTCGCCGCGGCTACCAGGCCGGCGATCAGCGGCGCCGTGGTCTGGCCCGCGGACTGCAACGCGCCGAACAGACCCAGCGCCCTGCCCAGCCGCTGCCGTGGCACCACCTGGGCGAGCGCGGCCAGCAGCAACGGCGTGGTGAACGAGTTCGCCACGCCCTGACCGGCCCGGCCGAGCAGGAACAGCCAGAACGGCCCGGGCAGCACGCACACCAGCGACACCACCAGGTACACCAGGTAGGCGATCCGGGTGGTGCGCAGCGCTCCCCACCGCTGGCCGAGCGTGCCGGACACCAGCATCAGCACGGCGAACGGCAGCAGGTACGCCGTCACCGACAGCGCGGCGGCACCGGCCGACGTGTGGAAGTCGGCGCCGATCTCGGGCAGCACCGGCGTGACCATGCCGGCGCCGAACGGGCCGAGGAAGCCGCCGGTGTAGAGGCCGCCGACAGCCAGCCGGTCCCGGATGCCGCCGGGTCGCCGGGCGGCGCCCACCCTGGCCGTGTCGGTCACGAAGGGTGGCTGGAGCCGCCCCGGCCGGAGCCGCCGCCGCGCCGGCGCAGGTACCGTTCGAACTCGGCCGCGATGGCGTCACCGCTGGTCTCGGTCAGCCTCAGCTCGTCGCCGCGTTCCTCCAGCGCCCGCACGTAGTTGCGGACGTCCTCGTCCTCGTCGGCCATCTCGCTGACGGTCCGCTCCCACTCCTCGGCCTGCGCCGGCAGCGCGCCCAGCGGCACCTCGATGTCCAGCAGCTCCTCCACCCGGTGCAGCAGGGCCAGGGTGGCCTTGGGCGAGGGAGCCTGGGACACGTAGTGCGGCACCGCCGCCCAGATCGACACCGCCGGGATGCCGGCCTGCACGCAGGTGTCCTGGAAGACGCCGACGATGCCGGTCGGCCCCTCGTACCGGCTGTGCTCCAGGCCGAACCGGGCGGCCGACTCCGCGTCGTACGCGGTGCCGGTGACCGGCACCGGCCGGGTGTGCGGGGTGTCGGCGAGCAGGGCACCCAGGGTGAACACGGTGGTCACCCCGAGCTGTTCGACCTGGTCGACGAGTTCGGCGCAGAACTTCCGCCACCGCATGTTCGGCTCGATGCCGTGCACGAGCACCACGTCCGTGGTGGCGCCGGGCGGCCGGCACACGGTCAGCCGCGTCGTCGGCCACTCGACCCGCCGGGTCACGCCGTCCACCAGGTGCACGGTGGGGCGGGTGACCTGGAAGTCGTAGTAGTCGTCCGGGTCGATCTCGGCCAGCGGTTTGGCGTCCCAGCTCAGTTGCAGGTGCTCGATCGCGGTGGTGGCCGCGTCACCGGCGTCGTTCCAGCCTTCGAACGCGGCCACCAGGACGGGGGCGTTCGGGCGGGCTGACGAGTCGGGTTGGATGTTCGGGTCGCGGTCGCTCACCCACCAAGACTACGACCGACCGACCCGCGCCGGAGATCGCATGCTGGCCACCCGGCGCATCGCGTGTCGTCATGTCACCCGTCCGGATGTGGGCCGGGTGGGACACTGCGGTCATGACCGAGTTGCGCGGCGTGCTGTGGGACATGGACGGCACGCTCGTCGACTCGGAGAAGCTGTGGACCGTCGCGCTGGACGAACTCATGGCCACGTTCGGCACGCCGATCACCCCGGCCGTCCGCACGTCCCTGGTCGGTTCGAACATGCGCCGCACCGGGCTGATCCTGCTCGCCGAGGCCGGCGTCGAGCCGACCGAACAGGCCCTGGCCGACTTCGCCCGGTCCCTGCACGAGCGGATGGCCGTGCTGATGCGGGGCGACCTGGTGTGGCGGCCGGGCGCCCGGGACGCGCTGCGCTCGGTGCGCCAGTCGGGCGTGCGGACCGCGCTGGTCACGTCCACCGAGCGGGTGCTGACCGAGATCGCGCTGGACTCGATCGGGCGGGAGTTCTTCGACGTCACCGTGTGTGGCGACGAGGTGGACGGCGACAACAAGCCGCATCCCCGGCCCTACCTGCTGGCCGCCGAACTGCTCGGCGTCGACCCGGCCGACTGCGTCGCCGTCGAAGACTCGGTGACCGGCGTCACATCGGCGGTGGCGGCGGGGTGCACGGTGCTCGTGGTGCCGGCCGAGGCGCCGGTGCCGCCGGGGGAGCGGCGGGTGCTGCGCGACTCGCTCGTCGGCGTCGACGCCGACCTGCTGGCCGGCCTGCTGGCGGCACGCGGTCCCGCCCCGGCTGCCGGCGACACCGGCCAGGATGGGACAATTGCCTGGTGAAGACGTTCGACGAGCTGTTCGCCGAACTGCGCGACCGCGCGGCCGCGCGTCCCGCCGGATCGGCCACCGTGGCTGCCCTCGACGCCGGAATCCACGCCCAGGGCAAGAAGGTGCTGGAGGAGGCGGGCGAGGTGTGGATCGCCGCCGAGCACGAGTCCGACGAGCGGCTCGCCGAGGAGATCTCGCAGCTGCTCTACCGGGTGCAGGTGCTGATGTTGGGCCGGGGGCTCACGCTCGACGACGTGTACAAGTACCTGTGACCAGCCCTGGAGTGCTGCCATGCTGCGGATAGCCGTGCCCAACAAGGGTGCGCTGGCCACTGCCGCGTCCGAGATGCTCGGCGAGGCCGGTTACCGGCGCCGGCACGACCAGCGTGACCTGACCGTCCTCGACCCGAACAACGAGGTCGAGTTCTTCTTCCTGCGCCCCAGGGACATCGCCGTCTACGTCGCCTCCGGCGACCTGGACCTCGGCATCACCGGCCGGGACCTGGCGCTGGACTCGGGCGCCGCGGTGACCGAACGGCTGGCCCTGGGTTTCGGCGGTTCCACGTTCCGCTACGCGGCACCCGTCGAAGCCGGATTCACGTCGGTGCACGACCTCGCCGGCAAACGCCTCGCCACCTCGTTCCCCCGGCTGGCCGGCGACGACCTGGCCCGGCACGGGGTCGCCGCGGACGTGATCCGGTTGGACGGCGCCGTGGAGATCTCGGTGCAGTTGGGCGTCGCCGACGCGGTCGCCGACGTGGTCGACTCCGGCCGCACACTGCGCCAGCACGGCCTCGTCGTGTTCGGCGACCCGGTGTGCGTGTCCGAGGCGGTGCTGATCGAGGGCGGCAACTCCGCCGAGTCGGCGGCCAAGACCCAGCTCACCGAGCGGCTGCGCGGCGTGGTGTTCGCGCAGAACTACCTGATGCTCGACTACGACTGCCCGAGGTCGTTGCTGGACAAGGCGATCGAGGTCACGCCCGGCCTGGAGTCGCCGACCGTGGCGCCACTGGCCGAACCGGACTGGGTGGCGGTGCGGGCGATGGTGCCGCGCAAGGACGCCAACCAGACCATGGACGAGTTGTCCGCGTTGGGGGCCAAGGCGATCCTGGCGTCGGACATCCGGTCCTGCCGCATGTGAACCCGGTCAGCGACCGCCGCCCCACGCTCTGGCGAGCACGTCCGGCGGCGGTGGCAGCAGGTTGCGCCCGACGGCGAAGCCGACCGTGCCCACCACGAGCGTGACCACCGGTATCGCGAACGCGGCTCCGTCCAACAGCGACAGGTTCCCCGACACGGCACTGTCCTTGCTGGCGATCGACAGCCCGACCGCCAGCGCCACGATGACCAGCACGGCCGTCACCACCACACCCAGCCACACACCGCGCAGCCCGGCCCGCACCCGGCCGGCCCGGTCCATGGCCAGCCGTTCCCCGGACACGCAACCACGCGCCCGGAACAGGGACAGGCCCAGGACGGCGACCAGCAGCGGCGGCACCACGCCCACCAGGTTGACCACCCACAGCGGATCGCCCAGCGAACGCTGCCCGATGGCCAGGCCCAGCGAGAGGGCGGCGATCACGAGGCCGGCGAACAACTGGCCGATGCCCATCGCGACCGACGCGCCCCTGATCCGCCGGCCGACATTGGGTGGCAGGTCGAGGAATCCTCCGCTGGCCGGGCGGGTCATATGACCTGCCAGCCGCCGTGGTCGTCCGACATGTCGGACGTGGACACCGGCCACTTCCCGTTGGGGAAGGTGCTGTTGTCGTTGAGCTTCTGGACCAGGGAGGACTGCTCGGTGCTGACGCTGTTGAGGTAGCTGGTCAGCGTCAGGATGGCCGTGGTGACCAGCGCGAGCACCACGCCGATCACACCGGCCGCCGCCGCGATCCCGGCCGGCGTGCCGACGACCGTGCAGCACGCGGCGATCGCACCGACCAGCCCGACGATGAACGTGAGCAGGGCGGCGCCGATGGCCACCCAGAACGCGATCACGGCGTTCGCCAGGTTGTTCAGCGACGTGTTGAGCTGGTCCGCGATGCCCTTCATCGAGTTCAGCGCCGCGGTCTGGGACGGGATCGTCGACTTGTAGGCGTTGGCCGCCTGACCCTCCCAGTCGTTCTCGGCCTGCAACTGGTCGGTGGACAACGTTCCGGCGACGTCACTGACCACCTTGGACACGTTGTTCTCCCACGCCTTCGCGGCCTGCTTGAGCGCGGAGGGCGAACCGGGTTCGGCGAAGAACTGCCGGATCTTGGTGTAGAACTCCTCCAGTTTCTGGTTGAACTTGGCGACCGCCTCCTTGATGGCGTCCACCACGCCGGACAGGAACGACGGCACCCAGTGCAGCAGCCCGTTGACCTTGTCGAACAGCTCCTTGATCTTCTGCTCGATCTCATGGAGCTTCTGCTCTGCCTGGTGGATGATCGAGTCGGCGTCAGCGGCCAGGTCGACCACGGTGGCCCCCTTCGTGTCGAGTGTGGTGGAAAACGGCGGTCATCAGTGAATGCTGTTCAGCGAGTCGGTGACTCGCTCCTCGTTCGCCTGATATTCGTTGGCGACCTGGACCAGCGTGGTGGATATCTTGCCGAAGTTCGTCGCCGCCTGGCCCAGCAGCGACACCACTTTCCGCTGCAGATCGGCGTACGTCCTGGTGAGGCCGGCCTGGTCGCCGAAATAGGAGAACTGCGCCGCGGTCAGCTGAATGCCGCCGGCGGCGACCTGCGCGTTGTGGATGTTGCGGCCGGCGTTCGACCATATCCGGGAGTCCGCGTGCAACGCGCTGAGGGCGACCTTCACGTCTGCTTTCGGTGCCATTGTTCCGTCCTGTTCAGCGTCCGAGGCCGAGTTGCCGCAGCATCGCCTGCGGGTTCCGGACCAGGTTGTTCAGTTCCGTGATCGCGGCGCTGCGCGGGCCTTGGGCCAACTCGCCCGGTGACGCCATGCGCTGCGCCCGCTGGAGGGCGTCCAGCAGTTCGCTCTCCACTTCCGGCGTCCGCACCGCCGTCGCCCACCTGGGGTCGATCGACACGTCGACGACCTGGCCGTCCCGGATGCCGACCGTGACGTGCCGGCCGCCGCTGTCCGCCGAGGTCACGCCACCGGTCGCGGCGGCGAGTTGGCGCTGGAACGAGTCCAGGTCGGCGGACACCTCGTCCATCAGCCGAAGCACGTCGTTGATCGCGGCGAACGGGTCACCGGTGGGGCCGGCGTCCTCGACGGCGGCCGGTGGCTCCGGTTCCGGCGCGGCCGGGGTCTCCAGTTGGCGCGCCAATGCGGCCATGGTCGCGGCGTTCGCCGCCGTGATCACCCGCTGCGGCAACGAGGCCGGATCGTGCTCCGCCCAGGTCGGCGCGAGGCGGACGGCACGGGCCTCACCGGCCAGGTCGGCCACCACGGTGACGACGTGCTCCTCGTCGGCTCCCTCGACCTGGTCGACGTCCTCGCCGGCCGGACGCCTCGGCGCGTCCTCGTACTCGTCGTCCTCCTCGAAACCCCAACGCTGACCAGGCATGTATGACCCCACCCGCACTCTCGTCTGTCGTCGTGGACATCGGTTTCGACGGACTCGACGACGATCAGGTTCCGTCGACTGGGCTACCGTTGCGGTCCCATGGGCAGCCTGTCAGACCGAGCCGGCCCGCGTGCCGTGGTGTTCGACTACTTCGGCACGCTCACCCCGTCGATGGCGAAGATCATCACATCGGAGGAGCGCTCGGCGATGGCGGCCGCGCTCGGTGTCGACGCGGGCCGGCTGGACGTGGCGTGGGAACAGTCCTTCGAGGACCGGTTCACCGGCCGCACCGGC
>DATEPR010000070.1:0-5739 GCA_035273045.1 Pseudonocardiaceae bacterium
ACCGCGCGCTGCCGCCCGGTGTCGCCGGCTGGGACCAGGCGTGGCGGGAACTGCGGGCGCGGCCGTGGATCCGGCGGCGCGCCAACGACCGCTACGTGACGCTGCACGACGCGCTCGCCGAGGAGCTCTGCCTGCGCCTGATTCCGCTGCACGACCAGGACGAGCGGTGGCGGCTGCGCCAGTGGCGGCGGGCCACGGAGATCTACGACGAGCTCGTCGGCGACGAGTACGACGATGTCCTGGCGAAACTGGCCGACGTGTTCGAGACGTACACCGAGCCGGACGAACTGTCCGTGGTGCGCACGGTCGCCGCGCTGGACACCCGCAAGCGCGAACTGGACCAGATGCGCACCGCGTCGCTGCACTACCTGCTGCTGTCCGACCGGCAGGCGGGCACCGACCGGTTCGTCGGCCAGTTCGCCGAGGCCGCCGGGCGGCACGACATGCACCTACAGGAACTGCTGTGCCACGAACTGGAACGGTTCCTGCCGCCGGCCCAGCCGCAGGAGCCGCAGCAGGACGCGATCGGCGTCGTGATCGACCGGTTCCGCGAGTGGCTGAACAGCCAGCCGACGCGGTACCTCCAGATCGGACTGAACGTCGCGCGTTTCCTGATCCAGAACTCGCAGCCCCGGCCGGCGCTGGCCCTGATGGAACGGCTGCCCGAACAGGCCGCGGACGTCGAACTGCGGTACCGGTTCGCCAACGAGCGCGGCAACGCGCTGATGCGCATTCCGGGCGAGGTGGGCCGGGCCGGTGAGTTCTTCGAACTGGCCCGCGAGCACGCGGCCGACTTCGACCCGCCGATCCGGGAACGCCGGCTGGCCGAGGCGTTCAAGGAACTCGGCTTCTACTCGCGCAACCTGGGCCAGTGGCGGACGGCCGACGAGCAGTACGAGAAGGCGGCCGAGGTGATCGCCACGATCGTCGGCCCCGGCCGGCAGGACAGCGACCGCGAGGAACTGGCGTCCATCCGGACCAACTGGGCGTATCTCAAGGCGTTGCAGGGCGAGTACGAGGACGCCCGCAACCTGGTGGAGAGCGCCATGGCGGTGCGCCGTAGGCTGGGCAGCGACCACGGCATCGCGGTGTCGATGAGCGTGTCCGGTGAGGTGTACCGGTACGACCGCAAGTACGCCCACGCCTGGGACCTGTACCAGCAGGCCGAGGCGATGTTCGTGACGCTGCGGAACTGGCCGTGGCTGGGCCTGATCCTCCAGGAACAGGCGGTGTGCCTGTTCCAGGCCCACGAGGAGGGCCTGCACCTGGTCGACGAACCGGTCGAGCAGGCCAAGCA
Organism: Pseudonocardiaceae bacterium; assembly: GCA_035273045.1. GTDB lineage: Bacteria > Actinomycetota > Actinomycetes > Mycobacteriales > Pseudonocardiaceae > DATEPR01. Next base: position 1,298 of record DATEPR010000070.1, read on the forward strand.
GATCATCACCAGGGCGCTGAGCATCTGCCGGGACCAGGCCATCCGGTGGTACCCGTCGGCGCTGAACCGGGCCGGCCGGATCTTCGGCAAGGCGGACCCCGACACGGGCCTGCGGTACTTCGACGCCTCCATCACGGAGGCCCGCCGGGTCGCGGACGGCTGGTTCCTGTCCGCCAGCCTGATCGAGTACCTGGAGCTCAGCTATCGCGTGTGGACGGAGACCGGTGACATCCGCTACCGGGACCGGATCAGCGCGCGGGTGGAGGACGTGCTCGATGCCATCCGGGAATACCGTTTCAGTGACCTGCGTGGCCGGTGGGCGCTGCTCCAGGGACATCTGGCCGTGCACGACGCCGTCGCCGCCGGCACCACCGACGGGCTGGACGACGCCCTTGACCACTATTCGCAAGGATTCCTGGTGCTGGCCGACCGGCGGGTCGGTTCGCACGGGTCCGCGGCGATAGCCGGCGAATTCGAACGTTTCCATCACTTGTTCGCGCAGCTACCGGCGGACGTGCAGGCCGAGTGGTATACCACGTTGCGCGACAAATGGTCGGCACCGGCGTCGGGGGACCGGTCGACATCGTTGCTCGCCAGGCTGGAACAGCTCTACTGACATACCGGTACCCCGATGGACCGCCGTCGGCGGACGGTGGGAGGCTCTTGCCATGATCTCTGGTGATCGATCCGCGATCGCACTGTCCGCCTTGGACATTCCGGATGCCGTCGACCTGTTGGTCCGCAGTTGCGAGGACTGCGCGTGTCCGGTGCCGTCGGCCGACCACCGGACCCCGGAGCTGCCCGACCCGCCGGCCGGCCCGCTGGTGGTGGCGCCCGGCGTGTTCGCGCAGCGGCTGGACGACGAACACACCGTCCTTTTCGGGCCATTCGGCAATGGCGGAGTCGTCGTGGTGAATCAGGCCGCGCACGACATTTTCCGGCGATTCGCCGAACCCGTGTCGGTCACCGATCTGGTCCATTCCGGATTCGCCGAGAGCGAGGTCACCGAGGTGGTGCGGCGGCTGTGCGCGCACGACATCGTGCACCCGGTGGGCGAGGTGCCGGTTCCCGAGTTCGCCGCCAGCCGCGAGCTGACCGCGTGGCTGCACGTGACCAACGACTGCAACCTGAGATGTCCCTACTGTTACGTGCACAAGACGGCCGACCCGATGAGCGCGAATGTGGCGCGGGACTCGGTGGACGCGCTGGTGCGTTCCGCCGTGCGGCACGGCTTCCGCGCCCTGCGGCTGAAGTACGCCGGCGGCGAGGCCAGCATGAACGCGGCCGTCGTCGTCGAACTGCACGACTACGCCCTGGCCCGGTGCGCCGACGCGGGCCTGGCGTTGAGCGCGGTGCTGCTGTCCAACGGCGTGGCCATCAGCGGCCACCTGGCCGGTGAGCTGAAGGCCAGGGACATCCGGGTGATGGTCTCGCTGGACGGCATCGGCGCCGCCCACGACGCTCAGCGGCCCACGGTGGCCGGCCGGCCGTCGTCGGCCATGGTGACCAGGACGGTGGACCGGCTGATCGCCGCCGGTCTCGCGCCGCACATCTCCGTCACCATCACCGGACGCAACGTCGCCGAGATCGCGCCGGTGGTGCGGTTCGCGCTGGAGCGCGAGCTGACGTTCAGCTTCAACTTCTTCCGGGACAACGACTGTGCCGCCTCGTTCACCGATCTCCAGTACGAGGAACGGGCCATGGTGGCGGGGCTGCGGGAGGCGTTCGCGGTCGTCGAGGAACTGCTGCCGAAGTGGAGCGTGCTCGGCTCGGTGCTGGACCGCGGCCAACTGCTGGCGCCCCGGCAACGTTCCTGCGGTGTCGGCGACGACTACGTCGTGATCGACCAGCACGGCCGCATCGCCAAGTGCCACATGGAGATCGGCGACACCGTGGGCGACGTGCGCACCACGGATCCGGTGGCCGCCATCCGGGACGACTCGGTCGGCATCCGCAACCTGCTGGTGGAGGACAAGGCGGGCTGCCGCGACTGCACGTGGCGGCACTGGTGTTCCGGCGGCTGCACGGTGGCGACGTTCCGGGCGACCGGCCGGTTCGACGTCCGGTCGCCCAACTGCAACATCTACCGGGCGGTGTACCCGGACGCGGTGCGGCTGGAAGGCCTGCGGCTGCTGCGTTACGCCGGTCGCTGACCGTCAGAGGGCGACGGTGCCGGTGATGCAGGTGACGCAGTCGCCGCCGACCCAGATGTCGCCGTCCGCCGTGGTCACGTGGACGCGGCCGGCGCGGTGCAGCCGGGTGCCCTGGCTGGCCACGTAGGAGCCGGGCAGCCGGCCTTCGCCGGTCAGCCACTGGGCGAGGCTGGCGTTGAGGCTGCCGGTCACCGGGTCCTCGGTCAGCTCGGCGCCGACCGCGAACGCCCGCACCTCCACCGCCGTCTCGGCGCCGTCCGCCGTGGGGCCGACCACGCCGATGTTCAACCCGGCCAGCGTCGACCAGTCCGGTTCCAGTGCCAGCACCTGCTCGGCCGAGCCCAGCAGGATGCCGGTCCAGCCCGGCCCGTTGTCCACCCAGGCGCTGTCCACCACGTCACCGGCGTCGATCCGCAGGCCGCGCACGATGCGGTCCAGCAGGTCGGCCTCGACCGGGCCGCCGCGCACCAGCGGGGGAGCGGCGAACGCCAGCCGGTCCGTGCCCCGCCGGATGCGCACCAGCCCGGCGCCGCATTCCTGCACCAGTTCCGACTCGTTCCTCGGCCACCCGCCCGCGGCCAGCCAGGCGTGGGCGCTGCCCAGCGTGGGGTGGCCGGCGAACGGCAGTTCACCGCCCGGGGTGAAGATCCGCAGCCGGTAGTCGGCCGAGGTGTCGGTGGGCGGCAGGACGAACGTGGTCTCGGACAGGTTCGTCCAGCGGGCGAACCGGGCCATGGCGTCGTCGGTCAGGTCGTCGGCGTCGATCACGACGGCGACCGGATTGCCGAGATACGGCACCGCCGTGAAGACGTCGACCTGGGCGAACGTGCGTGTGTCGTCGGTGGGCACGCCACCAACCTAGTGCGGGTTGCCCAACTGGAGCAGCGCGCCGAGGTCCTGCGGGGTGATGCTGCCGTAGAGGTCCAGCACCAGTTGGCTGACCGTGCGGCCCGGCGACACGTACCACTGCCCGTCCACCTGCGTGGCCACGATGCCGACACCGTTGTGCACCAGGCCGGAAACCATGTCCTGCACCACGTTCAGCAGTTCCGGTGGCAGCAGTCCGGCCTCGTCGCCCAACTCCCTGGTCACGTCCGACGCGCAGAACCGGGCGTCCTGCCCCGGCTCGCTGCCGCGCACCTGGTAGCAGCTGCCGCTCTGGCTGATGGTGATGCGCTGGTCGCCGTCGGTCACGGTCATGTCGCGCAGCACCGTGTCCACGCCACCGGCGACGCTCCGGTCGGCGAAGGTCACCGAGTCGATCTTCAGCCCGCTCGGTTCGCCCGGCCCGGCCGCCCTGATCAGCACCTGGCCGGCGTCGTGCAGCGCGGCCATCTCGTCCGGCGCCGTGCGCGCGATGATGCCCCTGGCGTCCTCGTTCATGAACGCCTGGACGAACTGCCGCACCGCGTCGTCCGCGGAGGACGCGCCGACCGCCGGCACCGACCGGGCGGGCCAGGACTGGTGCGCGGCCTGCAGGCCGGCGTCCGCGATCGAGTAGAACAGGCTCGGGTACCACTCGCCGTCCACGTCCACCGTGGCGATCCGGACCGGGTGGCCGAGCTGCTGGACCGCGTCGGCGACGTTCACCGTGTACGTCCTGCCGTCGCTGGGCACGCCGTCCGGGAACACGGAGTGCAGGAAGCTGTCGGTGTAGTTGTTCGACGACACCTGCTGGCCGACGGTGATCGTGCCGGCGACCAGTTTGGTGATGGCCAGGTGGTCGTTGACCCGTTCGGTGGCGTTGCCGTCGAACCGCAGGCCCCGCGCCTGGATCCGCACCGCGATCGCCGCGGACGGGTCCGCGTCCGGCTTGACCACCTTGAGCCGCTTGAGCTGGTCGGTGGTCTGGTCGACGGTGTCGCGCAGCAGCGACGCCTCGGCCGGCGGCAGGTCGTTCACCACGCCGAGCACGTCGTCCTTGCTCACGTCCGCGACCAGCTTGGCGGCCGCGGCCTGCGGCGACGCCGAGCCGGTCTTGGCCGCGTGGTTGAACGCGAAGTACGTGCCGACACCGCCGCCGGCGAGCACCACGACGGCCACCACGGCGCCGACGGCCAGTCCGGTGCGGCGTTTGCGCGGCTGGAGCGGTGCCTGCCCGTAGGGCGGCTGGTTGATCGGGTACTGCATGGTCGGGTACGGCTGCTGGCCGGGATACGGCTGACCCGAGTAGGGCTCCTGACCCGGGTAGGGCTGCTGGCCCGGGTTGAGCAGGCCGCCCTGGTAGGGCTGCTGCGGGAACTGCGGCTGCTGTGGCTGGCCCCAGCCGGACGGAGGTTGACCCTGGCC
>DATEPR010000071.1:0-2932 GCA_035273045.1 Pseudonocardiaceae bacterium
GCCCTGATCGTCACGCTGTTCGCGGTGCGTCCGCGCGGTGGCCTGCTGCGGGAGGCCGTGCGCGTGCTGCCGGACGTACTGCGCCTGGTGCGCCGGCTCGCCACCGACCAGACCCTGCCGCGCGGGGTGCGCGTCCGGCTCGGTCTGCTGCTGGTCTACCTCGCACTCCCCATCGACCTCATCCCGGACTTCATCCCGGTCGTGGGCTACGCGGACGACGCCATCGTGATCACCGTCGTGCTCCGCAGCGTCGTCCGCCGGGCCGGCCTGGACGCCGTGCGGGCGCACTGGCCGGGCACCGACGACGGCTTCGCCGCCGCGATCCGCCTCACCGGCCTGAATCGCGGCACCTGAACGTATTCGCCTACTTCCGCACGGTGAGTTCGGTCAGGATCGGCGGCGTGCTCGCCGTGGCACCGGTGATGGTCACCCGGACGAACCGCGCCGCCGTCGGCGGGAACGACAGCGTGTCCGTCGTGCCGGTGGTACGGCCGTGCACCTGCGCCACCGTGGTCCACGTGTGGCCGTTCGACGACACCGCGACGTCGTAGTCGGTGGCGCGCAGGGTGGTCACCGGGCCGGGCGGCGGCGGGATGTTCGGCCCCGGCGGGCCGGGGAACCGCTGGCCCCACGTGAGCACGGCCGACGACACCGGCGAGCCGGTGACGGGCACGGTCAGCGTCGCCTTCACCGCCGTGGGCTGCCAGCCCGTCGCCGGGCTACCGTCCACAGCGGACAGTGCGTCCTCGCCAGGCTGCGCCGACGACGCCGAGGCCGCCTGGCAGCGAACCAGATCGGTGGTGGGCGTGCGGTCGGGCCGGCCCGTCGGGATGCTCAGCGTGGCACCGGGTGCGACCGTGTGGGTTCGGTTGCCGAGCCGGACCGGCAGCGCGGGCCCGGAATCGACGGTGACGCGGGTCGTCGCCGGGCCGACGGCCACCGTGAACCGGGAACCGTGCCAGGCCAGCCCGTGCAGCACCACACCGCGCAGCTGGCTGGTCAGGCTCGGTGCCAGCGCCACCGAGTCGGCGTTCCACCGCAGGCCGGAGTAGCCGTACAGGAACTCCTGCAGGAAACCGCCGATGCCGGTCATGAACGTGAACGCGCCGCCGGTGCGGGTCTCGGAGAACTGGTCGAACGCGTCCCTGATGAACGGCTCGATGCTGCGCTGGGTGTAGGTGTAGGTGGCGCACCCGGGCGTGCCGAGCGCGGCCGTGTCGATCGAGTTGATCGCGTCGGACATGGACGGGCCGCCGGGATCGGACCTGGGCACGTAGTAGTTCAGGTCGTTGGTCGCGGTGCTCGCCGCCATCGGGTAGGCCCACGGGTACTGGAGCATCGTCACGTCGGCCTGCTTCACCATCTGGCCCTGGTAGCCGGCGAACTCCGGATGCCGGTCGGCGGCGGGGTCGAACGGCGGGGCGAGCCCGGCGGCGATCCGCTGCCAGCCGGCCGGTGGCGTCACGCCGACCACGTGCGCGGCCTCGGTGGCGATGCGCAGGGTCGCCGCGGCCGCGACGTTCGTGTAGGCCTCGTCGTCGACGTCGGGGTTCTCCTCGTCCGGGCCGGTCACGTCGCTGATGTGGTAGCGGCCTGCGGAGTCCTGCTTGGCGCGGCCCGCCCAGAACGCGGCCGTCCGGGACAGCACCGGCCAGCCCCGGCTGGTCAGCCACGACCGGTCACCGGTGGCCAGGTAGTACTGCCACTGCGCGAGGGCGACGTCGGCCGTGATGTGCTGCTCGAACAGGCCCTCGCTGTTCACCGACACCGGCGGCGGAATCTGTTCCGTGCCGTCCAGCGCGCTCTCCCACGGGAACCGCGCGCCCTGGAAGCCGGTCTGGGCGGCGTGCGCCTCGGCAGCGCCCAGCCGGTCGAACCGGTAGTCGTTCATGCCCGCGGCCAGCTCGGGATGCAGGGCCAGCAGGTAGGGGAACATCCAGGTCTCGGCGTCCCAGAAGATGTGCCCCGAGTAGCCGTTGGAGGACAGGCCCGCCGGTGACACGCTCCAGTCGACGCCGGCCCGCGTGCTGGACCACAGGTAGAACTCGCTGGCGTTGACCTCGGTGGCCAGGGCCGGGTTGCCCAGCACGTCGATCCGGTCGGCCCACAGCCGCGCCCACGCGGACCGGTTCTCCGCCCGCAGCGCGGAAAACCCGCGCGCCGCCGCGCCGGAAGCCTGGCCCAGCGCGTTCGGATCGCCGGGACCGGCCACGCCGACGTATTTCGTCACCGTGTAGGTCCGGCCCGCGCTGACCGGGAACGTGGCCCGCTGCCCGACGGTCTGGTCACCGCTGACCGGTGCCGGGCCGGACGGACTCACGTCGCCGCTGAAGCGAAGTTCGCTGGCCAGGGTGGCGTCGAGACCGGTGCCGACCGTCCGGACGGTTTCCCAGTCGCGCCAGCCGGTGCGGCCCTGGGCGACGCCGGTGGTCAGATCGGCCGGGGTGCCGTCGATCAGGTCGGTCACCGTGGCCGGTCCGGACCAGTGCGGGGTCAGGTCGAGACGCACGACGCCGAGTTGCCTGCGCGCCCGGTCGGTGAACACGTCGTACCGCAGGTCGGTGACGTGACCGTCCGGCGCGGTCCACCGGGCGGTCGTGGTGATCTCGCCGGTGTGCAGGTCGAGCTGCTGGCGCCAGCCGGAGACCGTGCCGGTGGCCAGGTCGAAGTCCTTGCCGCCGTCGGTGAACGTCAACGTGGACCACGTCGGGATGTTGGCGCGCTGCTGCACCTGGCCGGCCGGCTGCGCGTAGAAGCCGGCCAGCTCCGACTGGGCAGGCACCGAGCCGCCCGCGTAGCCCTGGCCGGCCGGGGGCACCCGGACGCCCAGGTAGCCGTTGCCGGTGAACGTCGGCGCGTAGCCGGGGCCGGTGTTCGTGGCGCTCAGGACGAACGAACCGGCCCGCCCCGCCGAGGGGCCCGCCGGGCTGGA
>DATEPR010000072.1:0-21587 GCA_035273045.1 Pseudonocardiaceae bacterium
GGTGGAACTGGCACGACGAGTACGGCGACGCCGTCGTGGCGCAGGGCTGGCTGGACCAGGTGTCCGGCGCCCGGACACCGGAACCGGAAGCCTAGGCGTTCGCCCGGCGGAGGCGTTCGGCTGCCTGTGCCCGCAGCGCGGTGCCGGACACCGGTGGGTCGCCGTGCAGTGCTTCCCATCGGGCGTTGTGCGCCGCCGGCCACAGGCTGGCCGCCCACGCGACCTCCTGCTCCACGGCCGTGAACCGGCGCCCTCGAATGTCCTGATAGGACTCCAGGAACGCCTCGGAGCTCTCGATCGGCGCCAGTGCGGGCGGCCCGGTGCCGCGGCCGAACGACGCGCTGGCCGCGCCCACCAGCGCCGCCTCCGGTTGCCACGCCAGGCTGTCCCAGTCGTGCACCGTCCACACCCGCCGGCCGTGCCACCGCAGGTTCTGCGCCTCGAAGTCGGCGTGGCCCAGCACGCACGGCAGGTCGGCGGCGAGAAGCCGCTCGCGGACCCGCTCGGCCGTGTCCACGGCGTGCACGGGCACGGCGCTCTGGTCCAGCACGTCGAGGAAGCCGATCGCCGGCCACACCCCGGAATCCGTGTGGTCCCAACGCACCCAGCGCGGATTCGGCAGCGGCGGCGCGACGGTCACGCCGGCCAGTTCGGCCATCAGCCGGGCGAACACCTCCGCGTAGCGCACGGCCGCGTCCGGCGAGTCGCCGTGCACCACGTCACCGCCGGGCCGGTACCGCTCGGCGTGCACGGCCAGCGAACCGACGCGAACCACCGGCGTGACCGGCCGGGCACACGGAAACCCGCGCTCGGCCAGCCGGGCCTGCGCCTCGACGCACGACACCGCCCGGCCGTCGTCGGCGCGCGCCTTGACCACGACCTCCCGGCCGTCGGCCAGCCGCAGCCCGAACACCATCGACATCTGGTGCAGCCGGAACAGCACGGCGGCGGGATCGCCACCCAGATGGTCCCGGCACCACGCCGGCAGCCAGTCCGGCAGGTCGTCCATGGCCCGGACTGTGCCACACGGTCGCTTGACAACGCCGGGTCCGGCGGCACTCTCTAACCATTCGATTTTGAAAGACGATCATCGTTCCGCCTGGTTGCACGGCCCAGGAGTTCGGTGCGGCTGGCGGCAACCCGTACGGCGTGTCGCACCCGTTCATGGGTGGCCCGCCGGAGGAGGTGGCACTCGCCGCGGCACGCACGCAGGCGCGGCGCCTGGTGCGGGTCGGCGCGTCACTCGCGACGGTCCGGGTCGCGGCCTGACGGGAACCACTCCGGGTGCGAAATTCCCGGACAGTTCCTGGACAGATGTGACGTGGCGTAGTTGGCTGGACACCTAGCCGGGTTGAATACCGATACCGTGCACCGGCATCGATCCAGCCGATGGGGGACGCAGTGTCATGACCACAGCGCACATGTTCGTGCGCCGGATGCTGTGGCGCCCCCCGGGCGGGCCGGTGGTCCCGGAACCGGTGATCGGGCTGCTCGGGCCGCACGGTGCCGGCAAGAGCACGGCACTGCGCACGATCTCCAAGGAGTGCGGCAGCACGATCGTGCACGCGCTGCTGGACTTCGCCGAGGAGTTCACCGCGGACCCGATCGCCGCGGTCGGGTACGTCGTCTTCGAGTTCATGCGCTCGTGGCCGAACCTGCGGGCGGAGCCCACGTTCCACCGCGTCGGCCTGTCCCTGCTCGCGCTCAACGAGAAGCTGCCCACCGAGCGGACCGCCGCCCGGAAACGCATCGAGACCGCGCTCAAGGAGTACCTGGTCCCGACCAAGGCGGCACAGCAGGCGGCCAGGGCGGCGGACGTGGTGATCACGTCCGCCAGACTCGCCATGGACCTGACCGGCATCGCGGCGACACCGCAGGGCCAGCTCGTCAGGACCGGCTCCGCGCTGGCCAAGCCGGTCATCGGTCGGATGCTGACCCTGTCCGGGCGGTTGGCCGTGCGCGACTCGGTCCGCTGGCTGCGTGCGCAGGGCGAGGACACCAACCTGATCGACTCGCTGATCCAGTTGAGCCACCGCAGGGACGACTCGCTGGACCGCCTGATGGACGCGCTGCTGGCGGACCTGGCCGAGAACGCGGCCGGCTGGACCGCGCCGGTCGCGAAGTGCGAGTGCGAGCCGCCCGAGGACGTCGGCGACGATCACCGGGACGCCTGGCTCCTGCTGGTCGACCACGCCGGCGGCGGGAGTGGCCAGGCGTTCCTGTCCGCGCTGGTCAACGCGCGGCAGCGCCGGTCGAGTACGGCCGGCGGCGGCCGGCCGGCGCACGACCCGCTGCTGGTCGTGGCCGCCGTGGACCAGTGGACCGCGGCGTGGGGCCACTGGTGGCGGGAGCCGTGGCTGACCGAGCCGGACGCGCCGGCACGGCAACGCATTCCGCTGCTGTCCCGGGCCGACATGGACCGGTGGGTCGCCCACGTCAGCGCGGCCGCGGAGGACGACGCGCCCAATCCGGACCGGGCCTGGTATCCGGTGTGGTTGGACCCGCTGGCGAAGGACGAGATCGGGGCGCTGGCGCCGGTCCCGGGCACCTGGGACCGGAGCACGTTCCATGCCTTCGTCGGCCGGCTGTCCGGCGAGTTGCCGGCCGCGGTGGACGAGATCGGGCAGTGGTACCGGGCGCATCCGACCGCCGATGACGTCGTGACCGGTGTCCGGTGCGTGTTCGCGGACCATGCCGACGACGAGCAGCCGTTGTGGGAGCAGGCGCTGCTCGCGACGCTGCCGGCGGGCCTGCTCGGCCGGCCGCTGTGGCGGGTGATACCGGACGTGGTCGCGGTGGCCTGCCACCACCTGCGGATGCCGGGCCAGCCGGACGAGGAACTGGACGTGACGGCCTTTCCGGAGGCCCGGCGCATCCTGCGTGCGCTGCGGACGAATCTCTGGGTCAGCACGTTCGCGGCGCGCCCGTCCCGGCTGTGGCCGGTCGTCGGCGCCGACGTGCGGCATCCCGCGGTCGTGCACCCGTGGCTGGTGCGGTGCCTGGTCGCCGGGCTGGCCGCGGAGAGCGCACGGGCGGAACGCCGCAGCGGAGCGCTGACCTGGCATGGCCTGTTCGCCAAGCTGTCCGATGTGGATGGATCAGATCCGGCCCGCTGCCTGTACTACCAACTGGCGGCGGACCAGTTCGACGACGTGGTGGACACACTGGTGAAACGATTCACCACGGACGGCCACCGAGCCTGGATCCGCCTGCTGGACGCGGTGACCGGCGCGCCTTGCCGGTGGACGGAGCTGGAGTCGGCGGAGGAGTCGCTGGCACGGCTGGTGCCGGAGGACGCGCCGGGCCGCACGGCGCTGCAGACCGCCGTGGCCAATCTCGTGGCGCTGCTGTGGTTGTACCGCGACCCGTTGACCGTGCAGACGGACGACCTGGACAAGACGATCTCCGGCAACTTCCTGCGGCTGCACGGCAACGACGCGACGCGCGCCGACGCGAGCGCCCTGGAGGAGGCCGCGAAGCTGTTCGAGCCCAAGCATCGGTACCAACCACCACCTGGGAGCGGTGCATGAACCGGCTGACCACGCTGGCCCGCAGGATCACCCGCCGGTTCCCCCGGCTGACCATGTCGGTCGCCCGGCATCCGTGGCGCGCCGGCGGAATCACCGTCGTGGCGGTCGCCGCCGTCGTCGGGATCGTGATCGGGATCATCAAGCTGCTCGGGCCGGACTTCGTGTGCGGGCAGGGCATGTCGGTGAACGCCGCGGACACCGAGTGTTACGGCGTGGACCTGGACAGCGGCCCGCTCGCCGCGCACGAACCGGCCAAGATGGTGGCGCTGGAGAACGCGGTCAAGGCCAACAACGACATCCGGGACAGCCACGGGCAGCCGACCCAGGACTACGTGTCGATCGTGCTGCTGATGAACCTGTCGCCGGACCCGAGGGTCGACACGCGGTCCTATGCGGACGTCTACCCCGACATCGAGGGTGTGCTCACCGCGGCCTGGCAGGCCAACCACACCGCGGACTTCGGCAGCATCCCCAAAGTGAAGGTGTTCCTGGCCAACATGGGCAGCCAGTACGCCGGCTGGTCGGTCGCGGCCGACCGGATCACGGACAACGCGGCCGCCAACCACATCACCGCGGTCACCGGACTCGGCCAGAGCCTTGAGGTCACCCAGGCGGCGGCGCGGAAGATCGTCACCAAGGCCCGGTTGCCGGTGATCACCGGAACGCTGACCGGTGACTCGATGAACTTCTTCCCCAACAGCCGGACCCTGAACAACGGCTTCTTCCGGCTGGCACCGACGAACACCGACACGGTCGCCGCCGCGGCGGCGTTCATCGCCCGCATCGAACCGAACCAGGCGCGGGTCGCGATCGTGCAGGACAACGCGGCCGGCGACGACTACAACCAGACCCTGGGCCGCGCCGCCGACGCGGACATGCCGAAAGCACACCAGTTCCCGTTCACGTCGCCGACCCAACTGCCGGGCAACATCCCGCGCCGGCAGGAACTGGTCCAGCAGTTCTCGTTCCTGGACCAGAACGTGTGCTCGGTTGCGCCGACGGTGATCTACTTCGCCGGCCGTGGCGCGGACCTCGGCGCGTTCGTGCAGACGTGGACGCAGGCGGGCACACCGTGCGCCACCGGTCCGGTGTGGATCGTCACCGGCGACGACGGTGGCACGGCCATCAACGATCCGGCCATGCGCCATGCCCTGAACGGCAGCCACGTCCGGGTGGTGTTCACGTCGGAGGCGAGTCCGGACGAGTGGGGTCCGTGCGCGACCGCGCACGACCTGCACGCCCTCGAACAGGCCAACTACAACACGTTCCAGGCCGCGTTCACCGGCCAGCCCGACGCCTGCAACCACCAGCACGTCACCGCGGACGACGGCGCCGCGCCGCTGTCGTTCGACCCGGCCGACCTGCGCAGCGAGGAGGCCGCTGGCGCGCACGACGCCGCCATGCTGGCCGTGACGGTGGCCCGGCGCGCCGACCACGACACGGACAACGGAGACGGCGGCATCGTCGTCCAGGACCCGTACTCCCAGATCGGCATCATCGAGGAAACCCAGTGCCTGAACGCGCTCCCGGGCGCCACCGGCCGGATCCAGTACAGCCAGAACCACGCCGACTACGGCAATCCCGTGCGCAAGCCCGTGCCGATCGTGCAGATCCTGCCGGACGGCTCGACGAAGACCCTGTTCCTGGCCAACTCGGGTGTCGGCGTGTCGCCGTCGCCGACGTGCTGATGTACTCGGACCATGAGTGAGGGATTCTTCGCGGATCCGGACGGGATCGAGCTGCTGGCACGGCTGATGGACCGGCAGGCCTATGCCGCCTCGCTCTACCGCGACCAGCTGAACCGGCCGGACGTGACCACCTCGAAGGGCGAGGAGGGCCTGCTCGGCGTCGTGTTCCCCACCGTCGACCACTGGTTGGCGCTGGCCAGGGACAACACGTCGACCGCGGAACGCCTGGCCGCCGGGGCGCGCGACGAGTTCGACCGTGCCGCGCGGTCCTACGCGCACACCGACGTGGGCAGCGCGGCCCGGCTGGACCAGACCTTCCCACCGGCGCACCCGGCCCAACTGTCGCTGAGCCAGACGCCCGACCCGGACAAGGCCCGCCGGTTGCAGGACGAGGAGGACGCGGCGGCGGACCCTCGGCACCCGGACCGCGCCTACGCCGGACCGCCGGAGCTCGACGACGACAACCCGGCGAAGACGCTCCTGGCCGACGAGGGCTGGCCGGCCGGCCTGGAGAAGACGATCCAGGAGGCGCTGGGCACCGGCGGAATGCTCGCCGTGTTCACCGGGACGATCCAGGAGATCACCGGGGTCGACGTCGTCGAGAAGGCCAACGCCGTGCTCGGCGGCGACTGGCGTCAGCTCTACCGCGAGGCCGTCCTGTTCGGCGACGCCGGCCACGCCTTCCGGGCCATCCGGGCCAACGTCCTCAATGGACGCATCGGGATCGAGCAGTACTGGCGGGGCAACGCGGCGGGCGGCGCGGAGCAGTGGCTGGACAGGTACGCCGCGGCCAGCGGGCAGCACGCCGAGTTCATGACCGAGGCCGGGCAACGAATCCTCGACTGGGCCCAGGCGTCCTACCATCTCATGGAGAACCTGCGGGACGGGCTCGGCCTGGTCCTCGACGTCGCGCTCGCCATCGCGACGGAGGGCTCCTCCGAGGAGGTCGAAGCGGCGATCGATGTGTTCGAGGCCACCGTCGGCGACGCCGGGACCCTGGTCGGCCTCGCGAAGGGCGATGACGTGCCACAGCGGCTCGTCGGCCTCATCGCCTCCCTGTGCGAAGCGGTCCGGGGTGTCTCCGACACCACGACGGCACTGCTGGCGCTGGCGCACGGGCTGGCGGCGTCCCGGGAGATCGTCGCGATGCTGGCGCCGGTGGGCACCTTCGCCTGGCCACCGGATCCGTACCACTACCCGGGAGGTTGACGGTGACCGGCCACGAACCGGACAACCCATGGCGGACGCCGGACGGGGCGCGCGCCCGCGAGCACCTGTTCCGGCGCCTGGCCGGCGGCGACGGGCCGATCGCGGACTTCGCCAAGGACGTCCTGGCCGGCGACCGCCGGCCCGAGGAACTGTTCACGTACTCGCCGGCCACCGAGGAGATCACCACCCGGCTCGCCGCGTGCGCTCGCCTGTGGCACCGCCTGCCGGCCCCGATCCGGAACGAGGCGATCGACCAGGCACCCGACACGCTTCAGGCGTATGTGCGCGACCTGGCCGAGTCACCCGACCGGCCGCCGGGGCCGGACTGAGCGGGGTGGCGTAGCGGAGGCGACCTGACACAATCGTGAGTCAGTCACTTGATCGAGAGGACCGTCGATGGCAACGGGTCAGCCGGTCCGGCATGAGCTGCGCACCTATGCTGATCGGCCGATCGCCGCGGCCGACCAGGATCTCTACGGGTTCCTCTCCTACGCCGACGCCTTCGCGCTGCTGCTCAACGACGCCAACACGGCCACACCGCTCACCGTCGCGATCAGCGGGCCGTGGGGGTCGGGCAAGACGTCGCTGGCGCAGTTGCTGGAAGTCCGGTTGAAGGTGTCCGAGTACTGGACGCTCGGCTGGGACACGCCGCCGATCACGTGCTGGTTCAACGCCCTGCTGCACCGCGACGCGCCGCACCTGGGCGCCGCGCTGGCCGCGAGCGTGACCCGGCAGATCAGCGTCGAACGGCCGTTGTTGTGGCGGCTGCTCAGCCCGTTGCCCAGCACGATGCTGTCGCCGCAACGACGCGCCTGGCGCCGGGTGTGGTTCGGCGTGGCAGCGGCCGCGCTGGCTCTGGTCGCGTTCCTGCTGGTGCTCGCGTTCTTCCCGGAGTTACGCGCCAGGGCGGGTGCGCTCGGGCGGGTGTTCGGGCAGTGGCAGGACCAGGTGTCGTTGCTGTGGGTGGCTGTCCCCGCGGCGGTCGCGCTGCTGCGTTCGGTGTACAGGGTCGCCGACTCGGTCGGCACGTTCGTCGACGCGCCACGGTCGGCTGCGGCCATGGGCACCATAGCCGAGGTGCGCGAACAACTCGGACGCATCATCCGGCAGGCGCAACGCCGCCGGGTTCGCGGCGGCCGGCACCAGCGGCGGGTCGTCATCTTCGTCGACGACCTTGAGCGGTGCCCGGCGGACAAGGCGCTGGACATGTGTGAGGCGGCGACGCAGCTGCTGGGCCACGACGACGTCATCACCGTCCTGGTCGCGGACCTCGACCTGATCGAATCGGCCGCCGCCACGCGGTACGAGCAGGTGAACGAGGTCACCGGAACGCCGGATCCGCAGTTGACGGCCGATGTCGGCCGCGAGTACCTGCACAAACTGGTCCAGTTGAGGTTCAACCTGCCGCCGCTGGACCGGGCCGCCGTGGCGTCCGCGCTCGGCCTGGCCGGACGGCACGACGAACCGGCGGAGGAACAGGAATGACCGAGATCCTGGCCAATGTGTTCGCCTCGCTGGCCGTCCTGGTCTCGGTCGAACGACTGGGCAAACCGCTGTTCGAGGCGGTCCTGGGTTGGCTTCGCCGCCGCAGGTTGCACGCCAGGATCAGCGTCCAGATCGACGGCGAGCGGGTGGAACTGGACCACGCCAGCGACGCGGAGGTCGGCCGGCTGATCGACGCGTTCGCCCAACGCCACTCCGAACGGGCACAGGCCGAACGGCGGCTGATCGAGTACAGCGCGCACCGCAGTGAGGCCGAGCGTTGGCTCGCTCCCTACCTGCCGGCCAATCCCCGGCGTGCCAAGCGGCTCATCAACCATGAGCGGCTCTACACGACGATCGCCGAGGACCGGGGTGTGTTCGGCGGCGATCCCGAGCTGACGCACCGCCATCTGGCCAAGTGGGTGCTGATAGTGGAGCACTGGCCGCGGCTGGGCGCGGCGCTGGTGCGCGGCCCGGGCCACATCGGGGCGCTGGAGCGGGCCGCCGACGTCGACGAGTTGCAGGCGGCCCTGACCGCGACGGTGCCCGGGGTGTACGCCTCGACCGATCTGGTCCAGGTGCTGCGCGACGGCATTCCCCTGGCGCCCGTCCTGCCCCGGCTGGTCCGGTTCGAACCGGCCGAGCCGGAGGACCTGGCCGCTGGGTGACGAACGGCTACCGGGCAGCGAGCTGCCCGGTAGCCGTGTCCTCACCTCAGTTGGCCACGTGGCCGACCAGAGGCGACGCCGGGCACGCCGCGGTGCCCGTGTTCACATAGGTGATCGTCGCGGTGGTCGCGGCGAACGAGTTGGAACCGTTGAAGAACTGGGCCGTGTACGTCCCAGCGGGCTCCGCCGTGGGCGCGGTGCTCACGTCGAAGCTGGTGGCGTTGGACGTGACCTGCTTGGCCACCGCGCCGTTCGTCGGGCCCTTCGACACAGGGTCGGCCAGGCCGACGAACGGGTTGCCCGGGTAGATCTGCAGCTGAGCCGACTGGGGCACCGGAATGTTCCACGTCGAGCTGATCGGTCCCGGGTCGTGGGTGGTGAACTGCACCCAGTAGGTCATGCCACTGGCCAGTGCGGGCACCGGCACCGTGACGGCGCAGGTGTGCGCTGTCGGGTCCGTCCCGTTGGTGGGCAGCGGCACCGGCGTCACCCCGGAGGGATACGGGATGAACGGTGCCACCCACAGGTGTCCCCGGCCACCGCGGGCGCCGGCCAGGGCGTCCTCGGCCAGGTACACCGTGCCGGCGGAGTCGACGAACAGGCCCTGGGCGAACCGGAACGTGGCCTGCCCACCGGGCGGGTTGTTCGGGTCGACCGGCCGGGTGCAGGTGAGCGTGCAGTACACGGTCGCCTCGGCGGTGCCGGCACCCGGCATCACGCCCCGGGTGGCGAAGATCCGCGAGGTGTTGGTCGCCACGTCGTACTGGTAGATCGTGGCGGGTCCGTTGCCCTGCGAGTCCGACCCGTACACCAGGCCCGCCGCACTGTGCGTCAGGTCGGGATCGATGCCGATCGCCGCACCGAAGCTGGTGCCGAAGGTACCCATGTTGATCGGGGTGGTGGAGCAGACGATGTTGGCCGCCGGGCACTGGGAGACGTTCTTCACCACGGTGAAGCCCTGGTTCTCCGGCAGGTACAGGTCGTCGCCGAGCATGCCGATCGAGCCGTTGATGCCACGGCCGGGAGTGCCGGCGCGCTGCTCGGTGGTCATCGCCACGACGTCCACGGTCTGGTTGCGCGGGTCGTCCTCCGGGTTGTTGATCCGGCGGATGAACCCGTCCAGCAGGCCACCGACGTACAGCGAGTGCTTGCAGGTGGCCGGGGCACCCGGCTTGCACGGACCGAGAGCCACACCGTTGGCCTTGTCGCCGTTCAGGCCGGCGTTGGGGGCCATGACGACGGCCGAGTTGGGCACCAGCGAACCGGCTCCGTTGTCCCCACTCGGGTCGAACGTGAACCGGATGATGCCCGGGCTGAGGTGGTCGTTCTGCGCCACGTACAGGTAGTGCTGGTTCGTGGTGCCGGGCACGATCGAGTCGTCGTAGGCGGTCTGGCCGCCCGACCCGAGCACCGAGCCGTCGTCACACGAGTTCGAGTTGTAGGCGTGCAGGCCCGGCGCCTGGGGAACGACGTCGAACCGGCACAGGCCCTGCGAGTGGTCGGCGGCCCAGATGTGGCCACCGTCGTCGCTGGGCACGAACGTGACACCGCCCTTGGGCGCGGTCAGGCCGTAGGCATAGAGCTGCGGCGTCACCGTGCTGGGCGGCCCGGGCGGGCTGCACGTGTTGGTGGCCGACCCGGTGCAGTCCGCGGGTGCGGTCTGCGTGGCGTCACCCTTGATCTCGAAGATGTGGCCCATGTTCAGCGGCGGGTTGGCCGCGATGGCGACCGTGGGGTCGTCGCCGATGAACAGGTCGCCGGTGTGCGGATTGACCGCCAGACCGGTGATCCCCTGGTAGGTGGTGACGGTCTGACCGGGGTTGAGCAGTGAGTCGTAGGGCGCGACGCTGCTGGAAACCACGTCCTGGAAGCCGGTCTGCGGGTGGTACCGCAGGATGGTGCCCTGCGCGTTGATGGGCGCGTCGCCGACGTACAGGTAGCGACCGGTGCCGTCGTCGTTGCGCTGCACCGCGATGCCCTGTGCCGTGTTGCTGGTGATGCCGGGCACCACGGACGCGGCGCAGCCGCCCTGTTGGTTGACCGGCGGGTTCTGCGTGGTCGGCGTCGGCGCGCCCTCGGACGCGACACACGTCGCCACGTCCGTGATGACCGAGACGCCCTCGCCGCCGAGTTCGTCGATGTACAGGTCGTCGGTGCCGTCGGCGTTGCGGAAGTCCGCGATGCCATACCGAACGCCCTTGCGCACGTCGTTGGTCTTGGAGATCGTCTCGATGGCCTGGGCCGCGACCGGCTGGTCGGCGAAGTCGACGCGCTCGATCTTCTTGGACCGCTCGAACGCCAGGTACAAGGCGACGCACGGCGTGGTGATCGTCGACGAGCACGGACCGAGCGCGACCGACGAGTTACGGAAGTTGCTACTGGAGTCGGAGAAGAAACCGACCGTGTTCAGGCCACCCTCGATCACGGCGCTGTTGGCGACGATGCGGCCCTGGCCACTGTCGGCGCTCGGGTCGTACACCAGCCGCACCGGTCCCGCGCTCTGGCTGGACATGTCCGCCACGTACACGAAATAGGTGCCATCCGCGTTCTGCGGGCCGACCACCGCCTGGGTCGGCGCCTTCGCCTGCACGTCACAGGTGGCCGCGTTCTCCACGGCGCCGTTGGCCGTGACGTCGATGCGGCACAGGCCGTTGCCGTCCGCGCTCCACAAGTGACCGCCGTCCGCGGACTCCAGCCAGACACCGTTGAACGGGGTGGTCACTCCGGAGACCGTGGCCGTGCCGGGTGCGGCGGACGCCGCCCAGGTCAGCGTCACCATCACCAGCAAGCAACTTGCGGCGATCAGGAACAAGCGGTGGGGCCGCCGCAGCCCCTTCCGTCTTTCGAGCAAAGCCGTCATTCGTGTCACCTTTTTGTCAAGGGCCCACACTTCCGGTAAGGCCCGTTACGGCTAGCGGATGCAGCCTGAAGCAATATTCTGAGAGGTTTCTTGGAACCCGGCACCAATCCGTGTTCGCCTCGCGGCGGAAAGGGACTTGACGGCCGAGAAATGGCCAATTCGCCTCGACGCGGGCGATGGTGTGCCCCTGAAATTGGGCGTACTACTCCCCCCATGGTGTAGTGACCCGCGCGCCATATCCGCCGAGGAAATGGGCGCCAGCACAACCATACGATACTTGATGATAACTAACTTATAGGAGCTCACCGTCATCGGGCAAACGCGGAGCGGCGCACGGTCCCCTACGAATGGCGGGTGCCGGTGGCGGCTGCCGAGGTGCATGCTGCCGGCGAACCGCTGCCCGGCGCCGGGAGGACACGTTGTCGCACAACACGAACACGGCAATCAGGTCGATTCGGCGGGCGGGCGTTCTGGGCGTCGTGCTGGTCGTGGCGCTGCTCGCCGTGGCCGCGCCGGTCCAGGCCCGACCCGGCACCGGAGCACAACAGGTGGCGCGGTTGCGTGCCCAGGTCCGCTCCGGCACGTTGCTCACCGACCACGGGGCCGCCGCCGTGTGCGCGCACTGCACGGCCACGATGGCCACCAGGACAACGGCTTCGGCCCAACCGCTGACCAGCACCACCCCGCTGGGCTACGGCGCGGGCGACCTGGCCAGGGCCTACCACCTGCCGGCCGGCGTCGGCGCACCCGGCACGGTGGCCGTCATCGAGGCCGGTGACTACCCGAACATCGAGTCCGACCTCGCCGTCTACCGGTCGCAGTTCGGCCTGCCGCCGTGCACCACGGCCAGCGGCTGCCTCAAGGTGGTCAACTTCCAGGGTGGACCGGCGTTCGCACCCGACCCGACGCCCACCGGCCAGGTCGAGGAGACCGAGGCCGGTGTCGAAGCGGCGGTGGACATCCAGATGGCCTCCGCGGCCTGCCCGCGGTGCCACCTGCTGGAGGTCCAGATACCGCTGGGTGACCCGTTCGTGGACGGTCCCCAGTCGGCCCTGGACGCGGCGATGGCCGACATCGGCACCGCCGTGGACACCGCCGCCCGGCTCGGCGCCGGCGCGATCAGCATGAGCTTCGAGTTCCCCAGCGACCTGGTGGTGGAGACCGGACCGACGGCGCTGGCGCTGCGCCACCCCGGCGTCGCCGTGCTCGCGTCAGCCGGGGACGACGGATTCGAGGGCAACCAGCACCGCGGCTGGCCGGAGAACCTGCCGTGGGTCGTGTCGGTCGGCGGCACGTCGTTGTTCGCCACCAACGCGGCCGGCACCAGGTTCACCCAGACCGCGTGGAGCGGCACCGGCAGCGGCTGCGAGACCGACCTGCCGGCCGCGGTCGGCCAACCGAAGCCGGTCAGTGACCTGTGCGGCGGCCATCGCGCCGGTTCCGACGTGGCCGCGGTCGCCGACCAGGCCACCGGTGTCGCGACCTTCGACACCTACGCACCGGCCACCGGCGTGCCGTTCGACTGGCTGGTGATCGGCGGCACCAGCGTGGCCACCCCGCTGGTCGCCGGCATGTACGCCCGCGGCGGTCACCTTGCCGGTGTGCTGGGACCCAACACCCTTTACGCGGCAAGGAAATCCGCGTTCACCGACGTGACCGTCGGCCAGAACGCCCCGACCGGCACCTGCCCCGGCATTTCGGCGCCGGTCAGCCTCTGCCAGGCCGGTCCCGGCTGGGACGGCCCGACCGGCGTCGGCGCACCGGACGGCCTGGCCGCGTTCTGAGGTCCGCGAACGGCGGGCCGGCGCGGGGCCATCAGGTCATCTTCAGGGACAGTCCCTACCTTGTGCCGCATGACCCGTCGACGTCGTTGCGCGACAGTCGCCCTGGCCGCGGTGGCGGTGATCGGCCTGGCCGCGTGCACCAGCAGTGGCACGCCGGAAGCCGCGCCGACCGGTCCCGCCGCCCCGGGCCACCGGCCGAACATCGTGTTCGTGCTGACCGACGACCTGGCGACCAACCTGGTCCCGTACCTGCCGCACGTGCTGGACCTGGCGAAGCGGGGCACCACGTTCAGCGACTACACGGTGACCGACTCGCTGTGCTGCCCGTCGCGTTCCTCGATCTTCTCCGGCCGCTTCCCGCACGACACCGGCGTGTTCACCAACGGCGGGCGGGACGGCGGATTCCACGTGTTCCACGACCGTGGTGAGGAGAACGACACCTTCGCCACGTCGCTGCGCCGGGCCGGCTATCGCACGGCGATGATGGGCAAGTACCTCAACGGCTACCAGCCGGGTGGGCGGGCGCGGTACGTGCCGCCGGGCTGGGACGAGTGGGACGTGGCCGGCAACGCCTACGGGGAGTTCAGCTACCGGCTCAACGAGAACCACCGCGTCGTGCACTACGGCAGGGCGCCCGACGACTACCTGACCGACGTGCTGTCCGGCAGGGCACAGCGGTTCATCACCGAGTCCGCGGCGGCACACCGGCCGTTCCTGCTGGAGGTGGCCACGTTCGCGCCGCACGCCCCGTACACCCCGGCCCCGCGGGACGCCAACGCGTTCCCCGGCCTGCGGGCACCACGCACCGCCGCCTACGACACGCTGCCCACCGACGCGCCACCGTGGCTCGCCGGGCGGACTCCGCTGACCGCGCGGGAACAGCGGGCCATCGACACCGCGTTCCGCAAGCGGGTGCAGGCCGTGCAGGCGGTGGACCGGATGATCGGCGCCATCGAGCACACCCTGAACACGGCCGGGGTCGCCGCCAACACGGACATCGTGTTCAGCTCCGACAACGGCTATCACATGGGTGAGTACCGGCTCGCGCCGGGCAAGATGACCGCGTTCGACACCGACGTCCGCGTCCCGCTGGTCGTCGCCGGTCCGGGTGTGCGGGCCGGTGTCACGGTGAGCCAGCCCGTCCAGAACGTCGACCTCCGGCCCACGTTCGAGGCGCTGGCCGGCGCGGCCACACCCTCCGATGTAGACGGACGCAGCCTGGTTCCGCTGCTGGACGGGCAGCCTGAGCCCGACTGGCGGACGGCGGCGCTGGTCGAGCACCACGGCCCGGACACCGACGCCACCGATCCCGACCATCCCGGCACGCACAGCGGGAACCCGCCGTCCTACGAGGCGCTGCGCACCACGCGGTACACCTACGTCGAGTACGGCGACGGCACCCGCGAGTACTACGACCGGACCACCGACCCGAACGAACTGCACAACGTCGTGGGCAGCCTGTCGCCGTCGACGCTGACCATGCTGCACGACGCCCTGCACGCCATGGCCACCTGCCACGGCCAGGCGGCGTGCTGGTCGGCCGCACACGACGCGCGGTGACACCCGGTGCGGTTTCCGTGACCAGGATCACCACGCCGGCCGCGGGCCGGCCGGGCCACGGAGAGTGTTCGCCGTCCGACGTGGGGATCTCGATCGATCGTGGGTGACGTCCGGCCGGCGCTTCGAGCAGCGATTATGTGTGCCCTGAATGACCAGGGGGTAGCCCCCGGGGTGCGGCTCGTGGTCGGATGGGGGCACGCGAACCCGCTTCGAAGGCCTTCGGGAAGCCATACGGAGGGTGTGGATGCGCAGCGAGATGCTGGACGGCCTGGTAGTCGGCGACATTCTCCGGGAACGGGCGGTCGCCCACCGTTCCGAGGTGTTCCTCAAGTTCCACGAGGGCGAGCTGACCTACGCCGAGGTCGACTCGATGGCCGACCGGGTGGCCTGCGGCCTCGCCGCGCAGGGCATCGGCGCCGGCCACCACGTCGCCGTCATGCTGCCGAACAGCGCCGACTTCCTGTTCACGATCTTCGCGCTGGCCCGGCTCGGCGCCGTGGCCGTGCCGGTGAACGTCGCCCACCACGGTGAACTGCTGCGGCACGTGCTGGCCAACTCCGACTCCACGACGTTGATCGTCGACGCGGCCTACGCCGAGCGCGTCACGCCACTGGCGGACCGGCTGCCCGGGTTGGGCAGGGTGATCGTCCGCGGTGCGCTGGACCGCCCGGTCGGCAAGCCGACGCTGTCGTTCACCGAACTGCTGGCGCACGGCGCCGAACCGGTCCGCCGGCCGGTGGCGTTCTCCGACCTCCAGGCGATCATGTACACGTCCGGTTCCACCGGGCCGTCGAAAGGCGCGATGTGCTCGCACGCGCTCGCGTTGACCTGCGCGATCGACTCACTCGACTACCTGGACCGGTGGGGTCGGACGATCTACTGCCCGCTGCCGCTGTTCCACGCCGCCGGGCTGTGGGACGGCGTGTTCTCGGCGATGGTGGGCGGCGGCGCGATCGCGATCACCGACCGGTTCCACGCCTCGCGGTTCTGGGACGACGTGCGCGCGTTCGGCGCCGAGGTGTGCATGAGCGTGTTCTCGATGATCCCGATACTGATGAGCAAGCCGGCCACCCCGCGGGACAAGGACCATCCACTGAAGACCTTCTACATGGGCAAATCCGTGCTGGACGCTCCGTTGCTGGAACGGTTCGGGGTGCACTCCGCCGAGACGTACACCAGCACCGAGGCCGGGATCGTGACCGGCAGCCCGTACGGCGAGTGGCGGCTCGGCTCGTGCGGCACGCCGAACGAACGGCGGTTCGAGGTCGGCGTGGTGGACGAGCAGGACCGCCTGCTCGGCCCCGGCGAGCCCGGTGAGCTGGTCGTCCGGCCCAGGCAGCCGTTCGTGATCACCACCGGCTACTACGGTGCTCCGGAGGCGACCGCGGAGGCGTTCCGCAACCTCTGGTACCACACCGGTGACCGCGGCTACCGGGACGAGGACGGCTACTACTTCTTCCTCGACCGGATGAAGGACGCGATCCGCCGCCGTGGCGAGAACATCTCCGCGTTCGACATCGAGTGCGAGGTCAACCTGCACCCGTCCGTCGTGGAGTGCGCGGCCACCGGCGTGCCGTCCGAGCTGGAGGACGAGGACGTCAAGCTGACCGTCGTGCTGCGACCGGGGACCACGCTGGAACCCGACGAACTGGTGGCGTACTGCGAGGACCGGCTGCCCAGGTTCATGGTGCCCAGGTACGTGGAGTTCGTGGACGCGCTGCCGCGCACCCCCACCGACAAGGTCGCCAAGTACCGGCTGAAGGAACAGGGCGACCACGGCCTCACCGCGTCGACCTGGGATCGCGAGGCGGCCGACCGCGGCGCCGAAAGGACGGCGTGAACCGTGAACTGGGAGGACTCGCCCGAGGAGGCGGCGTTCCGGCAGGAGGTGCGGGAGTTCATCCGCGACCGCTTCCCCGCCGGGTACGTGCCCGACCACGACGACGAGCACTCGATGGAGCCGGAGGACGTCTGGGGCTACAACTGGCCGGCCGACCGGGTGTCCGACGATCCGGCTCGCCGGGACGGCGCCCGCCAGTGGGCGGAAGCGTTGGCGGAGCAGGGCTGGATCACCCCGCACTGGCCGCGGGACTACGGCGGCGCCGGGCTGTCCGCGCTGCTGGAGTTCGTGCTCCAGGAGGAGATGATGCGGGCGCGGGTGCCCACCGTGAACGGCATCGGCGCGTTCCTGCTCGGCCCGACCCTGCTGGCGCACGGCACCGACGAGCAGAAGGAGCGGCACCTGCCACGGATCGCCCGCGGCGAGGCGACCTGGGCACAGGGGTTCTCCGAGCCCGGAGCCGGGTCGGACCTCGCCAGCCTGCGCACCCGGGCCGTGCGGGACGGTGACGACTACGTGGTCACCGGGCAGAAGGTGTGGACGTCCCTGGGCCAGTACGCCGACTGGCTGTTCCTGCTGGTCCGCACCGACCCGGACGCGCCGAAGCACAAGGGCATCACGTTCCTGTTGGTGGACACGAAGACGCCGGGCGTGACCGTCCGCCCGATCACCGACATCCGCGGCGCGGCCCCGTTCGCCGAGATCTTCCTCGACGAGGTGCGGGTGCCCGTGGCGAACCGGGTCGGCGAGGAGAACAAGGGCTGGTACGTGGCGATGGACGCGCTGTCCTTCGAGCGCGCGGGCATCGGGGCGTGCGTGAAGATGGAGCAGGCGCTCGCCGACCTGGTGACCTACCTGCGCTCGGCCGAGGGCAGCCGGTACGTCCGCCCCGACCGCGACGTGCTGCGGCACGAGATCGCGCGCCGGTACACCGAGATCAGGGTCGCGTACAACCTCGCCAGGTACACGGTTTCGGTGCAGGCGAAGGGTGGTGTCCCGGGCTACGAGGCGTCGGTCAACCAGCTGTTCGGCGCCGAACTGCTGCAGCGGCTGGCGCGGACCGGAGCGTCCGCGTTCGGCCCGTTCGCCCAGCTGTGGCAGCGCGCGGACGCGCCACTGCACGCGACGTACGCGCACCTGCGGGCGGACGCGGTCGCGGCGACCTTCCTCGGCGGGACGACGGAGATCCAGCGCAACGTGATCGCCACCCGTGGGCTCGGCCTTCCCAGGAAATAGAGGAGAGACAAACCGCATGTACGAGACCCTGGACGTGCAGATCAAGGATCGGGTCGCCTGGCTGACGCTCAACCGACCGGACAAGCTGAACGCGCTGACCCCGGGCACGTTGCGGGAGCTGCGCCAGGTGTTCACCGAGATCGACGACGACGAGGACGTCTGCGTGGCCGTGCTCAGGGGCGCCGGGGACCGGGCCTTCTGCGCCGGGATGGACCTGGACTGGTCGGAGGGGCTGACCAGGAAGGACCGGATCGAGCAGGGCCGGCTCGGCGAGAAGACGTTCGCGATGATGGCGCGGCTGTCCGTGCCGGTCTTCGCCGCCGTGCACGGCTACGCCGTCGGTGGTGGGCTGGAGCTGGCGCTGGGCGCGGACTTCATCGTGGCGCACGAGAACGCCAAGCTGGGACTGGTGGAGATCACACTGTCCGCCCGGCCGCCGTACCAGCCGAAGTTCATGGACGGCAAGGAAGATCCGGACCAGCCCGAGTTCGGCGGGTCCGCGCCCGGCTGGGGTGGCGTCAAACGGCTGCCGGAGCGGATCGGCAAGGCCCGCGCCATGGAGATGCTGTTCACCGGGGTCCGGCTGGACGCCGAGCGAGCGCTGCGGCTGGGCCTGGTCAACGACGTGTACGCCGCGGACGAGTTCGACTCGCGCGTCGAGGAGCTGGCGAACCGGATCGCCGCGATGAACCGGTACAACCTGCGCCTGGTCAAGGAACTCGTGCAGAACGGCTACGACTGGATCGAACCCCACCCGTCCTGAGAGGAGTCACCGAATGCGGATCTACCGGATCGACCACGTCGCACAGGTGACGCCCGACCTGGACGGCCAGGTCGCCCTGTTGCGCGACGTCTTCGGGTTCCGCCCGACGCGCCGCTGGGACAACCCGGACCAGGGCGTCCGGGGGTGCCGGCTCGCCGTGCCCGGCAGCTGGGGCCAGGACTGGGTGGTGCTCGCACCCTCCGGCGCCAACTCACCAATCCAGTCCACATTGGAGGAACAGAAGGGCAGGCCGGGATTCCACCACGTCGGCGCCGAGGTGCCCGACCTGGACGCGGTCCGCGCCGAGCTGGACAAGCGCGGACTGGCGTACGCCGATTCCGGGCACGGCTGGATCGAGGCGTCGCTGACCCCGCCGGAGCAGGGGCCGGGGGTCCGGTTCCGGCTGCGCGGTCCCGGCGGCCTGGCGCTCGTCGGTGACGAGGACTCGGAACCCGTCGAGTCGGCCGAGCCGGCCGGGCCGGTGGTCGGCATCGTCACCATGGACCACATCTGCCAGGCCTACCCGGACCGGGACGTGCTCGCCCAGTGGTACGCGGACCTGGCCGGGTTCCTGCCGGTCTGGCAGACACCGATCGACGAGCTGCCCGACATGGCGGACCTGGTGCTGAACATCCCGGGATCGTCGGTGTGCTGGGAGATCATCATGCCGCGCGGCGAGGACTCCTTCATCGACCGGTTCCTGGCGCGCAACGGCACGTCCGTGCACCACGTGACGTTCCAGGTCGCCGACTGGGACGCCGCCCGCGCGGCGCTGGCCGAGCACGGCATCGAACCGTTCGACGACGAGGAGGGCGTCACCGACGGCGCGGCCTGGAAGCACACCTTCGTGCATCCGAAGCAGACCGGCGGCGTGCTGGTGCAGTTGTTCTGGGAGGAACGGCCGGGCGTGTGGGTCCGGTCCGACAAGATCCCGGTGGACGCCTAGTGGACCTCACGCTGACCGAGGACCAGCAACTGGTCCAGACCACAGCCCGGGAGTTCCTGGCCGGGCGCTCGGACGCGCCCGGCCTGTGGAAGGAAATGGTCGAGTTGGGCTGGCCGGGGCTCGCGGTGCCGGAGTCGCACGGCGGCGTCGGCGCCGGCTTCCTCGACGCCTGCCTGGTCGCCGAGGAACTGGGCCGTGCCGGCGCGGCGACGCCGTACGTGGCGACCGTCGCCGGCGCGGCGACCATCGCCCGGTTCGGCAGCGAGCGGCAGCGGCGGGAATGGCTGCCCGCCGTCGTCGGCGGCAGGGCGATCAGCTACCTGCCGGCCGGACCGGGAACCGATCTCGCCGGGGACGGGTCCGTGCTGAACGGGCGTGCGCTGTTCGTGCCGTTCGCCCAGGAGGCGGCCGACCTGCTGGTGGGGCCTGCCGCGGCCCTCGTCGACGGCGGCACGCCGGGAATCAGCAGGGAACGGCTCGACGTGGTCGGCAACGAGCCCGTGTACGCGGTGACGTTCGACGCGGTCGAGGTTCCGGCGGAGCGGGTGCTCCCCGACGGGGAGTCCGCTGTGGACGCCATGACGGCATACGCCACGGTGCTCACGTGCGCGGAGATGGTCGGCGGCGCGCAGGCCGTGCTGGACCTGACCGTGGACTACGCCGGGCAGCGCCGCCAGTTCGGCCAGCCGATCGGCGCGTTCCAGGCGGTGCAGCACCACTGCGCGAACATGGCGATCGACGTGCTCGGCTCGCGGTTCGCCACGTACGAGGCGGCGTGGCGGCTCGGCACCGGCGCCGATGCCGCGATGGAGGTCGGCACGGCGAAAGCGGTCGTCAGCGAGGCGTACCAGCGCGTCTGCGCCCTCGGCCACCAGGTGCACGGCGCCATCGGGTTCACCGCGGAACACGACTTGCACCACTACCTCCGGCACGCCACGGCCGCCGCGCTCACCTACGGCGACGCCGACCACCACCTCGGCCAACTCGCCACCCGGCTGGGGTTGTAGCGCACTCAGCCCGTGGGGGCGGGCCGGCGGCCATGCAGCGCGTAGCCGGCGGCGACGAGGGTGCCCAGGGTGAGGGTGGCGGCGCTCAACCCCAGCGACCAGTGCACGCCCACGGCCGCGCCGAGCAGTCCGACCGTGAAGCCGCTGCCGGCGCGCAGGCCGTTGGCTGACATGCCGTAGACGCCGATCACCCGGCCCCGGTCCGCCGCGGGCGCCTCCAGTTGCACCACCGTCTGGCCGATCGACATCGCCGCCAGGTTCGCCACACCGCCCACCACCAGCAGCAGCACGGCGAGCGGATAGCTCGCGGTGGACGCGAACAGCAGGCTGCTGACCCCGTAGACCACGGTGCTGACCACGGCCGCTCGCACGCTCGGCCGGATCCGGCCGGTCGCCTCCAGCAGGATCCCGCCGATCACGCCACCGGCGCCGTTGGCGAACAGCAGCACGCCGTAGGCCGTGCCCGCGTTGCCCGCGCCCAGGTCGTGGGCGAAGATCGGCATGGCGGTCTGCAACGACGTGCCGACGAAGAACGAACCCAGCCCGGCCAGGACGATCATGCTGATCAGCGTGGGGTTGGCGCCGACCTGGCGCAGCACCCGGACGGACTCCCGCATCCCGACCCTGGGCCGCGCCGGGCCGTCGTCGCGGGTGTGCCCGGTGAACCTGGTGCGGAACAGGAACAGCGTCAGCGGCAGGTAGAACGCGATGTTGGTGAAGATGCCCGCCACCGGGCCGAGTCCCAGCAGCAGTACCGAACCGACCACCGGGCCGAACAGGATGCCCAGGCTGCGGAAGGTGGCGTTCAGCCGCACCGCGCTGGGCAGTTCGGACCGGCCGACGAAGTCGTGCAGCATCAACTGCTCCCCCGGCCCCCAGATGGCGCCCGCGCAGCCGTGCAGCACCAGCAGCAGGCACGCCTCCCAGACCTGGAGCGAGTCGGTCACGAACAGCACGCCCCACAGCGCGGACACGAGCATGAACAGCGCCTGCGCCGCCTGGATGACCCGGCGG
>DATEPR010000073.1:0-5085 GCA_035273045.1 Pseudonocardiaceae bacterium
ACCGTCGCCGGCCACCCCGAGATCAGCCAGTAGCCGCCGCCGGCGATCACCATGCCGGCCGAGCCCACCACCGCGTCACCCAACCGCCCGGCCAACCAGCCGCCGACCACCGCCCCCACCGGCAACGCCACCAGGAACCGCACCAGCAGCACCGCGGTCCCTGTCGCGTCCAGGTTCAGCAATGTCTTCGCGAACAACTCCAGGTCCACCAACGTCACCATCAACGCCGCCCCAGCCGCCAGGCTCGCCCCCAACGCCGCCGTGAACGGCCCTATCCGCACCCCGACCGGGTCCAGCAACCGGTGCCGCGCCCGCGCCTCCCACACCAGGAACCCGGCCAGCACCACCCCGGCCGCCACCAGCACCGGCACACCCCAGGCCGGCAGCACGGCCCGCGCGGGGTCCGGGTTGTACAACCCCACCACCGACAACCCCAGGACCGCCGCCAGCAACCCGCCGCCGACGAAGTCCGGCCGACCGGACGAAGACGACGGCCGCCCGCCCGGCACCGCCAGCCACACCGCCACCATCGCCACCGCGGCCAGCGGCACGTTGACCCAGAAGATCCCGCGCCACCCGGTCAGCGCGGCCAACCCGACCCCGTACAACGGCCCGAGCACACTGCCCAACTCCTGCGCCGCGCCGACCATGCCCAACACGCCGGACCGCCGCGCGGCCGGCCACAGGTCACCGACCAGCGCCAACGTCACGGGCAGCAGCGCACCGCCGGAAACGCCCTGAACCGTCCGCCCGACGGTCAACTCGACGATGCCGCCGGACAGCGCGGTCACCGCGGAGCCGATGCCGAACACGGCGAGGCAACATTCCACCAGCACCCGCCGGCCGAACAGGTCGGACAACTGTCCCAGCAGTGGCATCGCGGCCACGTAGCCCAGCAGGTAGCCGGTGACGATCGGCGTCGCCTGTTCCAGGTGGTTGACCGGGATCCGCAGGTCGTTGACGACGTCCAGCAGCACGCCGACCACGACGTAGGCGTCCAGCGCGGCCAGCAGCACCGCCAGGCCACCCGCGCTGATGGCCAGGGAACGCCGGGCGGCGACCGGTGAGGCGAGCACGGTCTAGACCGGTGCGGTGACGGTGACCGGCTCGTTCACCTTCGAGATCGACACGTCGACCTTCGCTCCCTGGCTGCCGCCGTTCCCCGGCACCGCGAACTCGGCCTTGACCGGCAGGTGTTTCCCGCCGGCCGCCACCCACACGGTGGCGCCGACGTTCGCGTTGATGCCGGGCACCAGCGCGGCGACCACGTCCCGCGCGACCTTACCGGTGATCTTGTAGCAGTCGGTGCCGTTCACCGACTCCCTGTCCTTCGTGGTCGCGCCCTGGACGCTGGTCAGCACCTTCGCGACGCCGCGGTCCGGGTCCAGGATCGCGGTCGGGTCGAACAGGTTCCCGGCGAGCGCGGCGGGGATCTTCTGGTAGCCGCCGGTCGGCCCCCGCACGTAGAAGGTGCCGTTCAGCAGCACGAAGTTGACCTCGACGAACGCGCCGAACTCGGAGACCTTGGCCGATCCCTTGGCGGCGCCCTGCGCGTTGAGATCGCCGTCGGCGTTCTGGATCGGCACGCCGGCGAGCGTGCCGTTCACGTCGATGGTGAAGTGCACGCTCGTCACCGACCGCATGGCGGCGCCCGACGAGGCCAGCAGTGACGACCCGGACGGCAGGTTCGCCGTGTCGGATCCGCCGCCGGTGCAGCCGGCGAGGACGACCGCGGCCATGGCGACCAGCAGCCCGAGCATCGGGCGGCGCAGATGCGGCATGGCCAGGATCGTAGGACCACTCAGGACGCGGCCGCGGGCACCGTGGCCGTTTCGACACTGCCGAACGAGACTCCCTTCGCCTCCTTCCCGAACAGGGTGAGCAACGCCACGGCGATCAGCACCGGCACGATGGTGATCATCAACGCGAACGGGTAGCCCATGTGCGCGGCGACGCTCTGCTGGATGGGCAGGTTGAACGCGGCCAGCAGGTTGCCCAACTGGTAGGTCACGCCGGGATAGAAGCCGCGGATCGCGTCCGGCGACATCTCGGTCAGGTGGGCCGGGATCACACCCCATGCGCCCTGCACCATCACCTGCATCAGGAACGAGCCCAGGCACAGCAGCGCCACCGTCCTGGAGTACGCGAACAGCGGCACGATCGGCAGGCCGATCACCGCGCAGAACACGATCGTGTACCGCCGGCCGTAGCGCTCGGACAGCGAGCCGAAGACCAGGCCGCCGATGATCGCGCCCACGTTGTAGAGCACCGTGATCCAGGTGGCCGTCGTCGCGGACAGCCCGGCGCCGCCCTGGTCGGTGGCCTTCAGGAACGTCGGGTAGACGTCCTGGGTGCCGTGGCTCATCCAGTTGAACGCCGTCATCAGCAGGATCAGGTACACGAACCGGCGCACCACGGCCGGGTTGAGCAGCACGTCCCGGAACGACGTGCGGGTGAGCCGCATCCGCTCCCGGGTCGACTCCCACGCCTCGGACTCGCGCACCCGGGACCGGATCAGCAGCGTCACCAGGGCCGGGATGATGCTCAGCCCGAACAGCCACCGCCAGGACAGGCCCAGTTCGGTGTTCACCAGCAGCGACGCCAGCGCCGCGAGCAGGTAGCCGACCGAGTAACCCTCCTGGAGCATCCCGGAGAAGAAGCCACGGCGGCTGACCGGGATCTTCTCCATGGCCAGCGCCGCACCCAGCCCCCATTCGGCGCCCATGCCGATCCCGTACAGCATCCGCAGCACGACCAGTACGACGAAGTTGGGCGCGAACGCCGCCAGGAAGCCGACGGCCGAATAGAACGCGACCGCCGACATCAGCGGCCGCCGCCTGCCGATCCGGTCGGCCCAGTAGCCGAAGATGATCGCGCCGACCGGCCGCATGATGAGCGTCGCCGTGGTCAGGAACGCGACCGTGGGCAGCGACGTGTGCAGGTCCTTGGCGATGTCCGCGTAGACGAGAACGACGATGAAGTAGTCGAAGGCGTCCATCGTCCACCCCAACTGGGCGGCGATGAACGAGTTCCGCTGGTCCCGGGTGAGAGGTTGCCTCGGCCGCACCGAATTGCCCGCCACGCCCGCTCCTTCCGGTCTGCATCATCCCAGTGGGTGACATGCCTCGTTTCGGTCTAACACCCCCAGTGGCCTGGAACAAGGTCCATATGTACGGTCCGCGACCAGCCAGTCACTCAATCGATCACGACGCCGGCCACCCGAAACGCGCCGTTAACAACCTGTGCCTACCCTGCGGACATGGATCGACAGCAGGAGTTCGTGCTACGCACGCTGGAGGAACGCGACATCCGCTTCGTCCGGCTGTGGTTCACCGACGTGCTCGGGTTCCTGAAGTCGGTCGCGGTCGCACCAGCCGAACTGGAGGGCGCGTTCGCCGAGGGCATCGGGTTCGACGGTTCCGCCATCGAGGGTTTCTCCCGGGTCTACGAGTCGGACATGGTGGCCAAACCGGACCCGGCCACGTTCCAGGTGCTGCCGTGGCAGTCCGGCGAGGGCGACCACTACTCCGCCCGCATGTTCTGCGACATCGCCATGCCGGACGGGTCACCGTCGTGGGCCGACCCGAGGCACGTGCTGCGCCGCACCCTGGCCAAGGCCACCGAGGCCGGCTTCACCTGCTACGTCCACCCCGAGATCGAGTTCTTCCTGCTCACCAGCCTGCCCGACGACGGCAAGGAGCCGGAGGCCGCGGACAACGGCGGCTACTTCGACCAGGCCAGCCACGCCACCGCCACCCATTTCCGCCGGCACGCCATCGAGGCGCTGGAGGCGATGGGCATCTCCGTGGAGTTCAGCCACCACGAGGGCGCGCCCGGCCAGCAGGAGATCGACCTCCGCTACGCCGACGCCCTGACCATGGCGGACAACGTGATGACGTTCCGCTACGTCGTCAAGGAGGTCGCCATCACCCAGGGGGTGCGGGCGTCGTTCATGCCGAAACCGTTCTCCCGCCAGCCCGGTTCCGGCATGCACACCCACGTCAGCCTGTTCGAGGGTGACCGGAACGCCTTCTACGACAGCGAGAACCCGTACGACCTGTCACCCACCGGCCAGGCGTTCGTCGCCGGGCTGCTGAGGCACGCGCGGGAGATCAGCGCGGTGACCAACCAATGGGTGAACTCGTACAAGCGGCTCATCGTCGGCGGCGAGGCGCCGACCGCCGTCTGCTGGGGACACGCGAACCGGTCGGCGCTGGTCAGGGTGCCGATGTACAAGCCGGCGAAGTCGGCGTCCCGCAGGGTGGAGATCCGCACCCCGGACTCGGCGTGCAACCCGTACCTGGCCTACGCGGTGATCCTCGCCGCCGGGCTGCGTGGCGTGCAGGAGAAGTACGAACTCCCGCCGGCCGCCGAGGACGACGTGTGGTCGCTGTCCGAGGCGGAACGCAAGGCCGCCGGCTACGCGAGCCTCCCGCAGAACCTCGGCGAGGCACTCGCCGAACTGGAGAACTCCGAACTGGTCGCGGAGACGCTCGGCGAGCACGTCTACGACTTCTTCCTGCGCAACAAGCGAATCGAGTGGGACGGCTACCGCAGCGAGGTCACGCCCTACGAGCTGCGCACCGGTCTACCTGTCCTCTAGCGCGACCCTGCCGCTAGGTTGACGCGCGTGACCGACGAAGACCCGCCGGCCGGACCGGAGCCCGTCGCCGTGACCGCGTGCACGGTCGCGACACTGCGTGGCCTGCCGTCGGTCCGCGTGCTCGTGAAGTCGTTCGCCGACCACCATCCCGGCGCCACCTGCCACGCGCTGCTCGTCGACTGCGACCCCGACACCCTGGCCGAACTGGGCGAACTGGGCCGGCTCGCGGAGGGCGCCCGGTTCGTGCTGCCCGGCGAACTGGGCATCGACGACGTCGAACTGGCCCGGCTGCGCACCGCGTTCGCACCGGACGAGCTGTGCGCCGTGCTGCGGCCCAGGCTGATGCGGTGGCTGGTGACGTCGGCCCGGACCAGCGGGCCGGTGCTCTACCTCGACCCGTCCGTGCTGGTGCTGGCGCCGATCGTGGGGTCGGTGCTGGCCGGTCTCGTCGATCATTCGCTGGTCCTGGTGCCCAGGGTGTT
>DATEPR010000074.1:0-7141 GCA_035273045.1 Pseudonocardiaceae bacterium
ACCGTCGCCGGACCGCAGCGCGGTGAGCGCCACCGCCGCGGCCAGCACCGACGCTCCGGCGCCACCCCGGCCGCCGAGCAGCGCGACCACCCGGCCCAGGACCGCTGCCGGACGGTCGGTGGCGTCGGCGAAGGCGCTGAGCAGCCACGACTCTCCCGCCGGCAGCGACAGCACCCGCTCGGCGCCGATCGCCAGGGCCTGCTGCCACAACTCGGGCGGCGGCTCACCTGAGCACAGCACCACCACACCGGTCCGGCGGGGCAGTCCGGCGTCGACGCAGGCGGCCACGGCGTCGGCGTCCAGCAGCACCAGGGGCGCCTCGGCCCAGCGGCGGCGGGCGGCGACCACGTCGGGTGCGCTGTCGAGCGTGCAGCCGGCGACGGCGGCGAGCTGCACTGTCTGGTCGAGGATGGGCTCGTCGTGCAGCACGGCAAGGGGGTGTTCGGTGTCCATGGGGTCTCCCGGGGTCGGCTTGGGTGGTGCCAACGGTCCCTGGGAGTGGTGGGTTGCTGCCACCGGTGTGGATCAACCTGTGGACAGAGACACCACTTGTGGATAAGTGAACCCACCGGCCGGTGCGCGAACGTCATTTTGTCGGGGTGTTCTGCGATAATGGCCCGGGGGATTAATCGGCCCCGCCGGAGAACACGTGCATAGGCGGGTCGGTGGCAGCTGCGTCCAAGGAGCGGAGATGGGACGACCCCCGCCAGGGGGGAGGGACGGGGGTCGTCATCGGTTCAGTCCCGGGGGGTCGGACTGAACCTGTCCGGCGATGCCGGACGTGACTACTGTAGCCCTCTCCCGCGATCGCTTGCATACAGTCAGCGCAAGTGGGTCGCACCGGATCGCCACAACCGCCCGAACAGCGGCGTTGCGACCCGCCCGGCAAAGTGTGCGCGCACTCATATGCTTCAGTGGCAGGAGCACGGACATCCGTGCAGGCGCGGGCATATCGGACATCCGCGACAGCGGCGGATGTGGTGGCGTTGCAGGAGCGTGATGGCGGGGAACGTGTCCGAGGACACCGCGATCCGGGATTCCGGAACGGGACGGGTCGCGGCATTTTTTGATTTGGACAAGACAATTATTGCCTCGTCCAGCACATTGGCGTTCAGCCGGCCGTTCTATCAGGGCGGGCTGATCAACCGGCGGGCGGCGCTGCGCTCGGCCTACGCGCGGTTGATGTTCGTGCAGCACGGCACGGACGCCGAGCAGGTCGAGCGGCTGCGCGCGCATCTCACCTCGCTGTGCCAGGGCTGGGACGTGGCACAGGTCCGCGCGATCGTCGAGGAGACGTTGCACGACATCGTCGATCCGCTCATCTACGCCGAGGCCGCCGAGCTGATCCGGGAACACCGGGAGCAGGGGCACGACGTGGTGGTGGTGTCCGCGTCGGGTGAGGAGATGGTCGCGCCGATCGCCGCACTGGTGGGCGCGACGCACTGCGCGGCGACCCGGATGGCGGTGGCCGACGGCCGCTACACCGGCGAGATCGACTTCTACTGCTACGGCGACCAGAAGGCCGAGGCGATGCGGGAACTGGCCGCTGCCAACGGTTACGACCTCGCCGAGTGCCACGCCTACTCGGATTCGATCACTGATCTGCCCATGTTGGAGGCGGTCGGGCATCCGGCCGCGGTGAACCCGAACCGGGCGTTGCGCAAGGTGGCGATCCAGCGCGGCTGGCCGATATTGACGTTCTCCGCGCCCGTGCCGCTGCGCGCGAAGATCACCACCCCGACGGGTGGCATGGTCGTGGCCGCGACGGCGGTCGGCCTGGGCGCGGTGGCGGCCGGCGTGACGTGGTACGGCATCCGGCGCAGGCGCGGCAGATAGCCGCGTTACCGCTCGGTTGGGTGACCGCCAGCACCCCCCGGGTGGCGGTACGACAGGAGCCGATTTCGCGGTAGCGGGTGGGTTACCGGAAGGTATGCGTCACGCCGTGTTGCTTGACCGGTGCACCCGTCCGAGCGCTTGAATACCCGCAGGTCACTGGCGTACAAAAGAGGTGCGGAACCCCGGTTGGCCAGGGGCCCGACGAAGAGAAGTCGGGCTCACCCCACCGGAGCTCCGTGCGCGGACTCCGGGCACCCACGCGCAGCACGCCGCGGGAGGCTTGTCGTTGAGGGACTGCGTACCGGGACGCCGGACGCCGAGTCCCCGCCACATACGACATCGTTGCAGCTTGGTATCCCGGGAAAGTCCGCGCTGGCGGGCGGCGCTCACCGGTCCTGACGAGGGGCCAGTGGGCGCCGCCGCGTTGTATGACCACCCTTCCTCCGTTTGCCGGCGTTGACCGATCCTCCGCTCGGTCAGTAAATTGCCAATACTTCACGGAAATTGGTGAAGCCTCCACGGGTTCGGGAGCGGGCATGCACGGGCTCAGTCGGCGTGGATTTCTGGCCATGGCCGCCGTCGCCACGACGGCGATGAGCGCGGGTAGGGCGGGAGCCACGCCGGACCACACTGCGCCGTTCGGCCGGTTCGACCAGCCGCGGCAGGGCTTCGCGCCCGTCTGGACGG
Source organism: Pseudonocardiaceae bacterium (assembly GCA_035273045.1). Classification (GTDB taxonomy): domain Bacteria; phylum Actinomycetota; class Actinomycetes; order Mycobacteriales; family Pseudonocardiaceae; genus DATEPR01. The sequence continues at coordinate 2,524 of DATEPR010000074.1, forward strand.
TGCTGCGCGACGGTACCCCGGAGCAGGCCGGGCTGGATCCCGGGCCGATCGACGCGGCCGTGGCGAAGTTGGACGGGTGGACCCGGAACGACCCGGTGACCGGCCATCCGCTGTACTCCGGGCAGGTCACGCTCCTGGCCCACGACGGCGTGATCGTCACCAGGGAGGCCGCGGGCTACGCGCTGCGCTACGCCGACCAGCAGGGCGGCCTGCTGCCCGAGGCGCAGTGGATTCCCATGCGCACCAACACGATCTTCGACCTGGCGTCGCTGTCCAAGCTGTTCACCACCCTCGTGGCGATGCAGCAGATCCAGGCCGGGCGGCTGGACGTCGACGCGCCGGTGGCCGGCTACCTGCCCGAGTTCGCCGGCAACGGCAAGGGCGCCATCACCATCGAGCAGCTGATGACGCACACGTCCGGGCTGCCCGCGGACCCGTCGCCGCCGCTGTGGCAGGACCCGGACATGGTGTCGCGGATCAACTCCATCCTGGGCACGGTGCCGCAGTTCGAGCCCGGTTCGACGTACCTGTACTCGGACATCAACATGATCGCCCTGCAACTGGTGTTGCGGAAGATCACCGGGAAGCCGCTGGACGTGCTGGTGCGCGACGGCATCACCCGGCCGCTGGGCATGCGCGACACGATGTACAACCCGCCGGCGTCGCTGCGGCCGAGGATCGCGGCCGAGGAGTACCAGCAGGGTCCTGGTGAGCCGCAGCGCGGGCTGGTGTGGGGCCAGGTGCACGACGAGAACGCGTGGGCACTCGGTGGCGTCGCCGGGCACGCCGGGGTGTTCTCCACGGTGGACGACATGGCGGTCCTGGCGCAGACCATCCTCAACGGCGGCACCTACCGGGGTCGCCGGATCCTGTCCCAGCGGTCGGTCACCCAGATGCTGGCCAATCTCAACCAGGCGTTCCCCGGCGACTCGCACGGGCTGGGCTTCGAGTTGGACCAGCGCTGGTACATGGGCCGGCTGGACAGCACCCGCACGGCCGGCCACACCGGGTTCACCGGCACGACGTTCGTGGTCGACCCGATGTCGCGGTCGTTCGCGCTCCAGTTCAGCAACCGGGTGCACCCGTCGCGGAACTGGGGTTCCACCAACCCGGCGCGGCGGGCGGCCGCGGACGGGCTGGCCAACGCGATGGCGGTGCGGGCGCCGGGCGGCGTGTCCTGGTACTCCGGGATCGGCGACGCGAGCACCGCGACCCTCACCACGCCGGTCGTCACGACGACCGGTGGGACGGTGTCGGTGGACTACGACACGTTCGTGGACACCGAGCCGGGGTCGGACCTGGTCAGGTTGCAGGCGAGCACGGACGGCACCACCTGGTCGGACGTGCCGGTGACGGCGACCGGGCCGGGTGCGCCTGCCGGCCCGGTCGCGGCGCTGTCCGGCGGGACGCGGACCTGGTGGCGGGTGCACGCCACGCTGCTGGCCGGTTCGGGACCTCTGGCCCTGCGCTGGCGGTACGCGACGGACACCCTCTACACCGGCCGAGGGGTGAACGTGACCGGTGTGCGCGTGTCCGATGCGTCCGGTCTGCTGTTCGACGGTGGCCGTGACCAGCGGGTCTTCACCGGCGTGAACTGGGTGCTCACCGATCGCTGACCAGTTTGCCGTATTCATCCGGTTTGTTCCGCGCGGGCAATCGTCGACGGAGGTCCCGGAAAGACTTGGCCGCGTTGTCGCAGGACAACGGACACAGTTGGGTCTCAGAGCGCCCGCAGCGCGTTGACCTGCGGCTTCGCGGTTAGTAAGTTTCCCACGTGGCCACCACCAGCCAGGTCGAACCGAGCCCACTGGTTCGCATCCGTTCCCTGCTGCCCGGCCTGGCCAAGGCCGAGCAGCGTGTCGCCCATGTGGTGCTCGACGACCCGGGCGGCGTAGCGCGGCGCAGCATCACCGAGGTCGCCGACGCGGCAGGCACCAGCGAGACCACCGTGACGCGGTTCTGCAAGGCGGTGGGCGTCAGCGGCTACCCGGAGCTGCGCATCGCGCTGGCCGCGGACACCGCGCGGGCCGCCGCCCGGTCCGACCGGGACATGGGCGGTGACATCGATCCGAGCGACGACCTGGCGCAGGTGGTCGGCAAGGTGGCGTTCGCCGACGCGCGGGCCGTCGAGGAGACGGCCGAGCAAGTGGACATCGCGGCGCTCCGGCAGGTCGTGGAGGCCATCGCCGGGGCCGGCCGGGTGGACGTGTACGGCGTGGGCGCGAGCGCTTGCGTGGCGCTGGACCTGCAACAGAAGCTGCACCGGATCGGGCGGGTGTGCTTCGCCTGGAGCGACACCCACATCATGCTGACCTCGGCGGCCGTGCTGTCCCCCGGTGACGTCGCGGTGGGCATCTCGCACACCGGCGCCACCAAGGACACGGTCGAGGCGCTGGCCCAGGCGCGCGATCGTGGCGCCACGACGGTGGCCGTGACCAACTTCCCGCGCTCCCCCATCGCCGAGGCCGCCGACCACGTGCTGACCACGGCCGCCAGGGAGACCACGTTCCGGTCCGGCGCGACGGCCAGCCGGATCGCCCAGCTCACCGTGATCGACTGCGTGTTCATCGGCGTCGCCCAGCGGCACCGGGACAGCGTGCTGGCCGCGCTGGACACCACCTACTCGGCGATCGGCGCGCACCGGCTGGACGTGCGGCCGGACGGCAGACGCAGGCGTGAGGGCGGCGAGTGATGGCGAGCCAGGCGGACGCGATCCAGGTCGACTCGCCCACCGAGCTGCGTAACCCGGACACCACGGACATCGACCAGTTGTCCACCGTGGAGATCCTCCGGCAGATCAACGCCGAGGACACCACCGTCCCCTACGCCGTCGCCGCCGTGCTGCCGCGGCTGGCCGTCCTGGTCGACCACGCGGTGGCGGCCCTGCGCGCCGGGCACCGGGTGCACTACGTCGGCGCCGGCACGTCCGGCCGGCTCGCCGTGCTGGACGCGGCCGAACTGGTGCCCACGTTCAACATCCCGCGGGACTGGTTCGTCGCCCACCACGCCGGCGGCCGGGCGGCGCTGGTCGACGCGGTGGAGAACATCGAGGACGACGAGGAGGCCGGCGCGGCGCAGATGCGCGGCCAGGTCGAGCCGGGCGACGTGGTCGTCGGGCTGGCCGCGTCCGGGCGGACGCCGTACGTGCTCGGCGCGCTGCGCGCGGCCAGGGCGATCGGCGCGGTGACCAGCCTGGTGTCGGCCAACCCGGGCGCGGCCGCGAACGCCGACGTCGACGTGCCGATCGCGGTGCACACCGGACCGGAGGCCATCGCCGGGTCGACCAGGATGAAGGCCGGCACCGCGCAGAAGCTGGTGCTGACCTCGTTCTCCACGGCCGTGATGATCCGGTTCGGCCGCACCTACTCCAACCTGATGGTCAGCATGCGGGCCACGAACGCCAAGCTGCGCGGTCGGACGTTGCGCATCCTGCACGAGGCGACCGGCGCCGACATCGACGAGTGCGCGTGCGCGCTCACCGCGTCCGGCGGCGACCTGAAGGTGGCGCTCGTCCACCTGCTGTCCGGTGTGGACACACTGGCCGCCGAGGCGGCGCTGGCCGACGCCCAAGGTCACGTCCGGCACGCCCTCGCGGCGCTGGGCGGCTGAAAACCTAGACTCAGCGGCTGTGCGGCTACGGCGGTGCGGGACCGACGCGGTGCTGGTCGAGGTGGACTCGCTGAACCAGGTGGCCGCGGTCCGGGCCGCCGTGAGCGCAGCGGCGGATCGCGGCGACCTGCCCGGTCTGGTCGAACTGGTGCCGGCGGCGCGGACCGTGCTGGTGTCCGTCCAACCGGGAACGACCGGGCTGGCCCGGTTGCGCGACGTGCTGGCCGCCGCCGACCTGGCCCACCCACCGCGACCGCCCAGCCGCGAGGTGCGGATCCCGGTCCGCTACGACGGACCCGATCTGGAACTGGCGGCGGACACCGCTGGGCTGACCGTCGCCGAACTCGTCGAACTGCACAGCGGCACCGAGTACTCGGTGGCGTTCACCGGGTTCGCACCCGGGTTCGGCTATCTGGTCGGGCTGCCCGAACCGTTGGTGCAGGCCAGGCTGGACCGGCCGCGCACGGCCGTGCCCGCCGGTTCGGTGGGCATCGCCGGCGAGTTCACCGGGGTGTACCCGCGCTCGTCACCGGGTGGCTGGCGGCTGCTCGGCCGCACCGACCTGGCCCTGTTCGACCCGCACCGGGAGCCGGCCGCGCTGCTGGTGCCCGGCGACACCGTGCGGTTCGAGGTGATCCGGTGAGAGCGGTGACGGTGCTGGCCACCGGGCCGCAGGCACTCGTGCAGGACCTCGGCCGGCCCGGCCACGCCCACCTGGGGGTGCCGCCGTCTGGTGCGCTGGACGAACCCGCGCTGCGGCTGGCCAACCGGCTGGTGGGCAACGCCGAGTCGGCGGCCGGCGTCGAGGTGCTGCTGGGCGGGCTGCGGCTGCGCGCGGACTGCTCGTGCACCGTCGCGGTCACCGGTCCGGCCGTGCCGGTGACGGTCGGCGGGCGGACCCGCGACTCGCACACGCCGGTCGGGCTGGCCGAGGGTGACGTGCTGGAACTCGGCGTGCCCGACGGCGGGCTGCGGGCCTACGTGGCCGTCGGCGGCGGCATCGACGTGC
>DATEPR010000075.1:0-15144 GCA_035273045.1 Pseudonocardiaceae bacterium
CGATCGGCAGGACGGCGGCCAGCGGCGGCAACTGGGACGTCATCGGCGTGGTCACGTCCGACATGTGCACCAGGGCACGAACCTGCGAAGCGGTCAGCCGGGCCTGCGGGTCGGCGATCAGCAGTCCCCGGATGATCGTGGCGAGCTGCGGCGGGCAGCGGGTGAGCTGCGGCGGTTCGTTCAGCACCGCGTGCAGGGCCGCGGCCGTGGTCGGCCGGTCGAACGGATTCTGGCCCTCCACGGCGAAGCACAGCACCGCGCCCAGCGCCCACAGGTCCGACGCCGCCGTCGCCTCGCTGCCCCGCACCCGTTCCGGCGCCAGGTAGCTGGGCGATCCGATGAGCTTGCCGCTCGTGGTCAGCTTCGGGTCGTCGATGGCCTGCGCGATGCCGAAGTCGGCGAGCTTCACCCGGCCGTTGTCCAGCAACATGATGTTGCTCGGCTTGATGTCGCGGTGCACGATCCCGGCGGCGTGCGCCACGTCCAGCGCGGTGAGCACCTGCTGGGCCAGCGACACCACCTGCTGCGGCGGCAGCGGCCCCTGGGCCCGGACCAGGTCGGCGAGCGTCATCGCCTGGACCAGTTCCATCACGATGTACGTGGTGCCCGAGTCGTCGATCACGTCGTGCACGGTGACGATCGCCGGATCGTTCAGCCGGCCCGCCGTCCGCGCCTCCCGCAGCACCCGTTCCTGGAACACCGCGCGCTCGTGCTCGTCGAGGCCGTCGGGCAGGCGCAGCTCCTTGACCGCGACCTGCCGGCCGATCACCCGGTCATGGGCCCGCCACACCACGCCCATGCCGCCCCGCCCCAGCACTTCCAACAGTTCGTAGCGACCGCCGACCGCCCGCTGTTGGGCGACGGGTCCCGGGTGGTCGGTCACGGCAGCCTCCTTCGTCCCGCTGGTACCCGGTCGCGGGCGATTCTGTCCCAAACCGGCCGGCTCGTGGGCCGGTCCGGTCAATCCTGGCGGTCCGGATGCCGGATCGCCGCGACGACCAGGTCCGGGTAGTGCAGCGGCAGGAGGTGGTCGGCCGCGGCGACCGTGGTCAGGCTGGCGTGCGGCAGCCGGGCGGCGGCACGCGCGCACTCGATCACCATCGGATCGTCCCGGTCGCCGAGCAGTATCCGGGTGGGCGTGGTGATCTCGGCGAGCCGGTCGAACGCCGGCGGGTCGTCCTGCTGGTGCTCGCCGATGGCCAGCATCGCGTCCACCGCGCCCTCGATGAGGGCTCTGGCGGCCGGTCCCTGGTCGGCGGCGGCCCAGGTGCGCAGGCCCAGTTCGACGAGTCCGGCGCGGTCGCCCGCGGTGTAGAGGGTGACGAACCGGGAGCCGAATTCGGTGCGCGGCCACGGGTAGCCGGCGATGCCCGGTGCGACGAGGACGAGCCGCTCGACCCGCTGCGGCTGGCCCAGCGTGAGGCTGAGTGCCGCCGCGCCGCCGCCGCTGTGGCCGACCAGGATCGCCCGCTCGATCGCCAGGTGGTCCAGCACGGCGACCAGGTCGTCGTGCCAGGTGAACGCGGCCACCGGTGCCGGTGAGTGGCCGTAGCCGCGGTTGTCGTAGCGGACGGTCCGGTAGTCGCCGGCCAGCCCGGCGAGCACGCCGTCCCATGCCGCCGACGTGGTCCAACCGGCGTGGATCAGGACGACCGGTGGTTCCGGGCCCGGCCGGTCGTCGAGCCAGAGTTCGGTGCCGTTCACGTCGACCAGGCCAGCCACGGCGGGCATCGTATCGCCGCCGCGCTGGTCTGAACCACGTCGGCCTTGCGCGGGTCACGGCAGAGTGGTATAGACCAATGACCGTCGCTCCACCGAACGCTCAGCGGGAGCATCAGATGCGCTTACCCAGACCGATCATCGCCGGCGTCGCCGCATCGGCGGCCGTCGTCGCGATGGCCACGCCGGCATTCGCCGCCCAGACCCAGACAACCCAGGCACAGGGACACGGCAACGCACTGCCGACGCACCTGTTCGCGCCGTACTTCGAATCGTTCAACGGCGACAATCCGGCCACGATCGCCGGCCAGTCCGGCGCCAAGTTCCTGACGATGGCCTTCCTCCAGACCGCATCCGTCGGCTCCTGCACTGTCGACTGGAACGGCGACCCCACCACACCGGTCGCGCGGTCGACGTTCGGTGACGCCATCGACCAGATCCGGGCGACCGGCGGCGACGTCATCCCGTCCTTCGGCGGGTTCGCCGCCGACGACACCAGCACCGAGATCGCGGACAGCTGCACCAGCGTCCCGGCGATCGCGGCGGCCTACGAGAACGTCATCACCACCTACCACGTGTCCCGGCTGGACCTGGACACCGAGGACCGGTCGCTGACCAACACGGCAGGCATCGACCGCAGGAACAAGGCCATCAAACTGGTCGAGGACTGGGCCGCGGCGCACCACCGGACCGTGCGGTTCACCTACACGCTGCCGACCACGCCGGCCGGCCTGGCGCCCACCGGTCTCGCGGTGCTGCGGAACGCGGTCGCCAACCACGCGCGCATCGACATCGTCAACATCATGACGTTCGACTACTTCGACGGCCTGACCCATGAGATGGCCACCGACACGCGGACGGCCGCGGCCGGCCTGATCGGCCAGTTGCACGCGCTGTTCCCGCACCGGTCCACGGCCCGGCTGTGGTCCATGGTCGGTGTCACCGAGATGGTCGGCATCGACGACTTCGGCCCGCAGGAGACGTTCACCCTGGCCGACGCCGGCGCCGTCGAGGACTGGGCGGTCGCCCACCACATCAGCTACCTGTCGTTCTGGGCGATCGAGCGGGACAACGGGAGCTGCCCCGGCCTCAAGGGGCAGGGCCTGTGCTCCGGGGTCGACCAGACGACCTGGCAGTTCTCCCACGTCTTCGAGCCGTTCACCGGTAACCGAGGACGCGGCTGACCACGCGCTGGCGGGCCGCCGGTCGGAAATCCGGCGGCCCGTCGCCCGCTACTGGGCCACGCGTTCCAGTTCGACCACCGGGATGATCCGCTTGGTCTTGCGCTGGTACTCGGCGAACCCCGGGTACGCCGCGGCCTGCTTGGCGTAGATCGCGTCCCGCTCGGCACCGGTGAGCACCTTCGCGACCACGTCGAACGTTTCCGTGCCGATCTCCACCGTCGTCTTCGGGTTGGCCACCAGGTTGTGGTACCAGGCGGGATTCTCGTCGGCGCCACCCTTGCTGGCGAACACGAACAACCGGTCACCGTCGGCCAGGTAGGCCAGGGGCGCCACCCGTTCGATGCCCGACCGGGCGCCGACGTGGTGGACCAGCGCGATCGGCATGCCCTCGAACATGCCGCCGACCCTGCCCTCGTTCGCCCGGAACTCGGCGATGATCCCCTGGTTGAACTCGTTCATGTCGGGCACGCCCGCCACCTTTCCCTCGGACCAGTAGTTGAAACCAAAACTACACTAGTCGAGGGCTTACGGTGTGTCCTTCGCTGTGCACGGACAGGATGTCCATGATCGCCCGGTTGCACGGCGTCGGAACGCCCAGCGCACGGCCGCGCTCGACCACGTCCCCGGACAGCCACGCCACTTCCAGCCGGTTGCCCTGTTCCAGGTCGTGGTGCATGGACGACGTCATGTCGGCCGACACCTGGTCGACGAACGCGAGCCGGTCGTCCGCGTAGTCGGCCGGCAGCGGCACGCCCTGGGCCCGCGCGACGCGCACCACCTCGTCCATCACGTCGCGCAGGAAGGCACGGGCTCGCGGGTTCTCCCGGATCGGGCCGATCGGCGTGCGGGACGTGCTGGTGGTGCCGGAGAGCCCGACCAGGAACACGAACTTCTCCCAGATGGTCCGCTCGATCCGGTCGCTGATCTCGGCGTCGATCCCGCTGCCGACGCAGGCGTCGTGGAACTCGCGCACCCGGTCCGACGTGCCGCCGTCGTACTCGCCGAACACCAGCTTCTGCAACGTGTTCGCGTGCCGGATGACCCCGGGCTCGGCGATCGTGGCCGCGACGTAGCACACCCCGCCGATGACATGCTCCGGGCCGATGACGCGGCGCAGGATGTCGTCCTTCACCACGCCGTTCTGGAACGACACCACGCCGGTCCGCTCGGTGAGCAGCGGCTTGACCAGCTCGGCCGACGTCTCGGTGTCCCACAGCTTCACGCCGAACAGCACCAGATCGGCCTTCCCCAGCGTGGCCGGGTCGTCGCTGACCTCGACGTCCGGCAGGTGCACGTCACCGAGCGGGCTCTCCACCCGCAGGCCGTGCTCGCGCAGCGCCCGCAACTGCCGGCCCCTGGCCACGAAGGCGACGTCGTGTCCACCCTCGGCGAGCCGGGCGCCGAAGTAGCCGCCCACCCCGCCGGTCCCCATCACCGCGATCCGCAACGGCCCCTCCCTGGCGTCATGCTGCCCCGACGATACGGTCGCCGGTCTCGGCGAGCCCGCTCAGGGCTGGCGGCAGCGGGCCAAGGTGCAGCACGCCGAGGCGCTGGGTGGCGCGGGTGAGCGCGACGTAGAGCTCGGCCGCGCCGCGCGGGCCGTCGGCGAGGATCCGTTCCGGTGCCACGACGAGGACGGCGTCGAACTCCAGGCCCTTCGTCTGCGCCGCCGGCACCGTGCCCGGCACGCCCGGCGGCCCGATCACCACGCTGGTGCCCTCGCGACCGGCCTCGTCCCGGACGAACTCACCGATGGCGGCGGGCAGTCCGGCCTCGGTGACCTTCCTGGACCACGGCCGCACCCCGGTCGCGCGGACCGACTCCGGCGGCCGCACGCCGGGCGCGAACTCGGCGAGCACCGCGGCGGCGACGGCCATGATCTCCGCCGGGGTGCGGTAGTTCACCGACAGCGACCGGTACACCCAGCGGCCGGGCACGTACCGCTCCAGCATCGCGTCCCACGACCGCGCTCCGGCCGCCGACCGGCGTTGCGCGAGATCGCCGACCACCGTGAACGAGCGGCCGGGACACCGCCGCATCAGCACCCGCCAGTCCATTTCGGACAGCTCCTGGGCCTCGTCGACCACGACGTGCCGGTAGGTCCAGTCCCGGTCCGCTGCCGCGCGTTCCACCAGTTCCCGGGTGTCGCGCTCCACGAAGCGGTCGGCCAGGTCCTGCGCGTAGAGCAGGTTCTCGGCGACCAGTTGGACGTCCTCGTCCAGTTCCTCGCGGTCCAGCTTGAGGACGTCCATCACGCCGGCGGCGTACTCGGCCTCGGCCTGCCGCTCCCGCTCGGCGGCCCGGTCGGCTGCCTCGTCGGCTACCTTGTCGCGGCCCAGCAGGTCGACCAGTTCGTCCAGCAGCGGCACGTCCGACACCGTCCAGGCGTCCCCGTCGGCACGCCACAACGCCTGGTCGGCACCGGCCGCACGCAGCCGCTCTGGGGACGTGTAGAGCCGCGCCAGCAACGTTTCCGGCGTGAGCATCGGCCAGAGTTCGTCCAGCGCGGCGGTGAACCCGTCGTGCTCGGCGAGTTCGGCGAGCAGGTCCGCCCGCAGGTTCTGCCACGCCTCCCGGTTGGACCGGGTCAACCAGCCCCGGCCGATCCGCGCGATCGCCCGCTCGGTGAGCACGTACGTGACGATCTCGGTGAACACCGCGCGGGCCTCGTTGTGCGGCAGCCCGCTGGCCCGGGCCTCCTCGCGTGCCCACTGCGCGGTCTCGGCGTCGATCCGCACCGTGACGTCCTTCAACTCGATCGGCAGCGGCCGCTCCGGCAGTCGCTGCCGGTCGGCGATCGCCGCCCCGAGCACGTCCAGGATCGTGAGCGATCCCTTGATCCGCGCGGCTTCCGGGGTGTCCTCGGCGGTGACGTGCAGGCCGGGCACCAGGTCGCCGGCGGTCATGAACACCACGTCCGACTCGCCCAGCGACGGCAGCACCCGGCCGATGTGATTGAGAAACGCCGGGTTGGGCCCGACCACGAGCACGCCGTTGCGTTCCATCCGCTCCCGCCGCGTGTAGAGCAGGTAGGCGACGCGGTGCAGCGCCACCACGGTCTTCCCGGTGCCCGGGCCACCCTCGATCACCAGCACGCCGGGGTGGTCGAGCCGGATGATCTCGTCCTGTTCGGCCTGGATCGTCGCGACGATGTCGCGCATCCCCTCGCCGCGCGGCGCGTTCACGGCGGCGAGCAGCGCGGCGTCCCCCCGCTCCTCACCGCCGGGGCGCCCGAACACCTCGTCGGTGAAGTCGACCACCTGACGCCCGCGCGTGTGGAACTGGCGGCGGCGACGCATGTTCTCCGGCGACACGGCCGTGGCGACGTAGAACGGGCGCGCGGCCGGTGCCCGCCAGTCCAGCAGCACCGGCCGGTAGTCGTCGTCCTCCTCGAACAGGCCGATCCGGCCGATGTAGGACCGCTCCCCGGACACGGTGTCCAGCCGGCCGAAACACAGCCCGTTGTCCGCCACGTCCAGCCGCTTCACCTCCCTGCCCAGCGTGCGCACCTCGACGTCCCGTTCGACCGTCCGGCCGTTGCCGCGCAACGCCGCGGCGAACTCCCCCTTCACACGCTCCCGCTCGGCGTCCAGCCGCGCGTACAGTCCCGCCACGTACTGGCGTTCGGATCGCAGTTCCGCTTCGTACCCCTGTGCCGACACGTTCCCCTCACAACTGCTCAGCGACATGCACCCTCGCGTTTCCGCTGCTCGATGGCCTGGGCACGCGATTGTGCGGCACGAACCGGGTCTTGCCGCAAGCCCCCCGGTGCGCTATACATTGAAAGTGGAGGGGAGTGTTCAGCCCCCGATCAGCCTTTCGGCGCAGCCCACACTCGCATCATTGCCGGGTTTTCCCACGCGTCCGCGGGATCGTAGCCGTCCGGGTGACGCACCGGGTCGGCTCGACCTGTCGGTGGTACCCAGGACCCGGGCCGGTGCAGGCGGCACGGAAGGTGGTCGACCGGTGCGACGTTGCGTTCTCGGGCTGGTCACCGCGGTTCTCGGCGCGGGCATCGCGATGGCCGGTTGCCAGGTTCCGGCGAGCACCGGCTCGACCGGTGGTGCGAGTTCGCCGGCGCCCACCGCCGCGCGGCAGTGGCGGATGCCTGAGCTCGTGGGCGCCGGGCTGCAGCAGGCGCAGGACGCCATCCAGAAGATCACCGGCGACCCGCTCTTCGTCACGTCCTCGCACGACGCCACCGGCAGGGGCAGGCATCAGGTCATCGACTCGGACTGGCGGGTCTGCTCGCAGAACGTGGCGGCGGGCGCCACGTTCACGATGGACACGAAGATCGACTTCGGAGCCGTGAAACTGGCGGAGAGCTGCCCGTAGCTCACGCGCTCGCGGGAACCGGTTCCGGTGGCAGCGCGATCGTGGCGTAGCAGCCCGCGGCCACGATCAGCAGCCCGGTGCCCAGGAAGATCGTGTCGATGGTGCCGAAGTGCACGCCGAGGACCGTGGCGTGCAGGCCGTGCAGGACGGTACTGGCGAGCCAGCCGCCGATCACGACGGACAACATCGACGACGCCTGGTTGACCGGGTTGAACACGGCGATCGTCCGGCCCAGGTACTCCGGTGGCGTGTTCGCGAGCAGCAACGGCGTGCTGGCGGTGTTGATCATCGACACCGGGATCAGGATCAGGAACATCACCACGAGCGCGGCCGGGAAGTGCGTCATCCGTGAGTACCCGACGACCAGCAGCCCGGCGACGACCAGCGCGAGCCACGTCGTGCGGCGTGCGGTGAGCTTGCCGACCACCCAGGCGGCCCCCAGTCCACCGATGATCGCCCCGGCGCCGTTCGCCGTGGACATCAGCCCGTACAGCTTCGCGGGCGCGTGCAGGTTCCGCGTCACGAAGAACACGTCGAGCGAGTTGAGCGCGCCGGTGCCGACGTTGGCGATCACCGCGATCGTGAGGATGGCGATCAGGAACCGGTTGCCCGCGAAGAACCGCAGCCCGGCCACGAACTCCGCCCGCAGCCCCGTGGCGCTCGCCTGTGGCACCGACGGCCGGTCCGGCGTGCGGACCGACCGGATCGCCAGGTAGGAAGCGACGTAGGACAACGTGTTGAGCAGCAGCGCCCACTGGATGCCCACGGTGAACAGCAGCGGTGCCGCCAGCGGCGGCCCGATGATCGCGGCCGTGGCGGTCGTCGCCTGCGTGATCCCGGCCGCGCGGGCCCGGTCGGTGGTGCCCTCGACGACGTCGGCGATGATCGCGATGCGGGCCGGCGTGAAGAACTGGCCCGCCGAGTTGAGCGCGAACACGACCACGTAGATCGCGGCCAGCCACAGCCAGGTCGGCAGGACGTGCGTGGGCAGGAACGACAACACCGTCAACGCGCCCGCCAGGAACGCGCGGATCACCTCGGTGTGCAGCATCGTCCCGCGCCGGTTCCACCGGTCCACGAAGACCCCGGCGAACGGGCCGACCACGAGTGTGGCCGCGCCGACCGACAGCATGATCCCGCTCACCGCGGCGGGCGCCCAGGACTGGCCGCCGGCCAGCACGGTCGCCATCCACAGCACCAGTGTCGTGTCGAAGACGTAGTCGCCGACGGTGGACACCGCCTGTCCGGCCCACAACCGGGCGAACGTGCGGTTGATGAGCTGGCGCTGCACGACGGACGCCATCGCAACCCCCCAGAGCCTCGGCCGAGGTTAGCGCGGCGAGGCCCGTCCCGAACGGGATTCGGCGCAACGCGCCTGGGTCATCCGGTATGTCCTTCGCTGTGCACCGCGAGAATGTCCGTGATCGCCCGGTTGCACGGTGTCGGGACACCGAGCGCGGCGCCCCGCTCGACCACGTCGCCGGACAGCCAGGCGACTTCCAGCCGGTTGCCGCGTTCGAGGTCGTGCCGCATGGACGACGTCATGTCCGGCGACACCTGGTCGGTGAAGGCGAGCCGGTCGGCCGCGTAGTCGGCGGGCAGCGGCACTCCCTGCGCACGGGCCACCCGCACCACCTCGTCCATCACGTCGTACAGGAACGCCCGCGCCCGCGGGTTCGTGCGGATCGGCCCGATCGAGGTGCGTACGGTGCTCGTCGTGCCGGACAGGCCCACCAGGAACACGAACTTCTCCCAGATGGCCTGCTCGATCCGCTCGCTGACCTCGACGTCGATCCCGCCGTCGGCGCAGGCGTCGCGGAACGCCCGCACCCGTGCCGACAGGGCCCCGTCGTACTCGCCGAAGACCAGCTTCTGCAGGTTGCCGGAGTGCCGGATGACGCCCGGCTCGGCGATCGTGGCGGCGATGTAGCACACTCCGCCGACGACGTGCTCTGGCCCGAGGATGCGGCGCAGGATGTCGTCCTTGACCACGCCGTTCTGGAACGACACCACGCCGGTGTGCTCGGCGAGCAGCGGCTTGACGAGCGCGGCCGACGTCTCGGTGTCCCACAGCTTCACGCCGAACAGCACCATGTCGACCGGGTCCAGCGTGGCCGGGTCGTCGGTGACCGTGATGTCGGTCAGGTGCACGTCGCCCAGCGGACTGATCACCCGTAGCCCGTCGGCCCGCAGTGCGTCGAGTTGCCGGCCCCGGGCGACGAAGGCGACGTCGTGACCACCCTGGGCCAGCCGGGCGCCGAAGTACCCGCCGACGCCACCGGTGCCCATCACCGCGATCCGCATGCGCCCTCCATAGTTGAACGAACATACAACTTCTCGATGACGCCGTTTTACCACGTGCTGGCCGAAGCGGCGAGATTGACGAATGTCCGTTCTAGAATGTGGGCATGGGACGGACGCGGACGTTCGACGTCGACGAAGCGCTCGACATCGCCCTGGACACCTTCTGGGAGCGCGGCTTCGACGGCACGTCGATCCAGGTGCTGTGCCGGGCCATGGACGTCCAGCCGGGCAGCGTCTACGCCGCGTTCGGCACCAAGCGCGACCTGTTCGTGGCCGTCCTCCGTCGCTACCTGGAGACCGTGTCGGCCGACGCCGTCCAGCGGATCAACAGCGCCCCCAGCGGCATCCGCGGCCTGCGCGACTACTTCGCCCACCTGGTCGACGCCATGGTCGACGGCCGGCGCCGCTGGGGCTGCCTCGTCACCAACTCGCTGGTCGAACTCGCCGAGCGCGATCCGGACCTGGCCGGCCTGTTCCAGCTGCACCTGGCCGGCCTGCGCACCAGTTTCGCGGGCGCCATCGCCAGGGCACGTGCCGAAGGCGACCTGCGCCCGGCAGCCGGGCCGGAGTCGGCCGACCTGCTGCTGGCCGTCGTCCAGGGCATGAACGTCATGGCCAAGACCCACCCCGGCCGCGCGGTCCTCCAGTCCGTCGCCGACGCCGCGCTCGACGGACTCGTCGCACCCGGCGACCGGTAAGCCGTGTCACCACGTGGGCCGGGCGGTGACGCCGCCGTCGACGGTGAGGTCGTGGCCGGTGATCCAGGACGCCATCGGCGACGCGAGGAAGACGCATGCGTTGCCGACATCCGCCGGGCTGCCCAGCCTGCCCAGCGGTGCCGCGGCCAGCCAGCGCCGGACGCCGTCCGGCCAGTCGCCGGCCAGGCCGGGCCGGTCGACGAGCCCCGGCGACACGGTGTTCACCCGGATGCCGTGCGGGCCGTACTCCAGCGCGGCGGCCCTGGCGTGGGCGAGCAGACCCGCCTTGGCCGCGCCGTAGTGGGCGTGGCCGGCCGCGGGCCGGTCGGCCTCGATGGAGGCGATGTGGGTGATGCTGCCGCCGCGCCCGCGCATCACCCGCGCCGCGGCCTGGGTACACACGAACGCACTGGTGAGATCGGTGTCCAGCATCACGCGCCACTCGGCGGGGGACAGGTCGGGGAGTGGCTGAACCGGCTGGATGCCGGCGTTGTTGACCAGCGTGTCCAGGCGGCCGTGCCAGGCCGTCGCGGCCGCGACCAGTGCGGTGCACTGCGCATCGTCGGTCAGGTCGGCGGTGAGCGCCAGCGCCGTGCCACCGCGGGACGCGATCTCGCCGGCCACGGCATCGGCGGGGGAGCGGTAACCGTGCACGACGACCGCGCTGCCCGCTTCGGCGAACCGCAGCGCGATACCACGCCCGACGCCGCCGGTCGCGCCGGTGACCAGGGTGACCGTGCCGGACAGGTCGGGCAGCGTGGCGTCGCGCATGGTCGTCCTCACTCGTCGGGCCGGCACAGTGCGCGGATGCGTTCGGCGGCGTCCGGGTAGCGGGCGGTCAGATCGGTGACGTCGCCTGCTTCGTAGTCGCCGGGCAGAAAGCCGGGCGCCATCGTGGTGCCGCACAGGCTCCACTCACCGCCGGCCGCCACCTGGGCGCCCATCCAGGTGCCCGCCGGCACCACGTACTGCGGGTGCTGGCCGGGCAGCGGACCGAGCGTGGCGACCCTGCTGGTGCCGTCCGGCGCGAGCAGCAGCAGGTCGAGCGGATCGCCCCGGTGGAAGTGCCACACCTCGTCCGTGGGCAGCCGGTGCATCGCCGAGAACAGGTCACCGTCGGCCGCGACGAGCAGCAGGATCGCCGTCCCCACAGGGCGTCCCGTGTGGTCGGTGGGTCCGCGCCAGGTCTGCCGGAACAAGCCGCCCTCCACCGGCAACGGCACCAGCCCGTACCGCGCGGCGAGCTCCGCGACGGTCTCCCTCCCTGTCATGTCCGGATTCTCGCAGCGCGTGATGGCGCCGGGTCGCGGGCCCCGCACCCGCCTACCCGGCGCCACCGTCCCCCCGGGCTAGTGGCTGGGCTGGATGTTCTGGTTGATGTGGAAGACGTTGTCCGGGTCGTACCGGTCCTTCACCCGCACCAGCCGTTCGTAGTTGCCCAGGTACGACGCGCGCACCCGGTCCTGGCCCTCGTCCATCATGAAGTTGATGTACGCACCGCCCGCCGACGTGGGATGCAGGTCCTGCCAGTAGTCCCTGGCCCACTGCGTCAGCGCGGCGTTGTTGGCCGGATCCGGGTCGACCCCCACGATGACGCCCGCCCAGCCGCCGTCCCGGTAGGCGAACGGCGTCGCGTCGGCGGGCACCCGGCTCACGGCTCCGTCGATCGGGTACAGGTGCATCGTCGAGTGACCGGTGGGCAGCCGCGCGCCGTGACGCACGTGCACGTCGATCGCGGCGTCGGAGATCTCCCGGAAGAAGTCGGCCTTCCAGTACCACTGCAACCCCGCCGGGTACAGAGCGTCGAACGCGCCCTGCAACACGTTGAACGGCATCTCGTGCAGGCCCACCAGCAACGGCGAACCGTACTGGCGCACCGGCTCCAGCAGCGCCTCGGCCGCGTTGTGCGGACCGGTGTAGCACCACACGATGCCGCATGCCTTGCGACCCCACAGTTGTTCCGGGAACGGCGGCGCGGGCGGAATGGTCAGCAACCCGATCCAGCCGGACAGTTCCTCCGGCAACGACGGCAGCAACTCGCGGTACCAGCGCATCACGTCCGCCGTGTCGGCGATGTCGTACAGCACCGGGCCGCCGATGATCATGCCGCGCTCGCCGATCTCGTGGCACCGGAACGTGAACGACGTGACGATGCCGAAGTTCCCGCCGCCGCCGCGCAGCGCCCAGAACAGGTCGCGGTGCGACGTCTCGCTCGCGGTGACGAACGACCCGTCGGCCAGCACCACGTCCGCGGCCAGCAGGTTGTCCACGGTCAGGCCGAAGCGCCGGGACAGGTAGCCGATGCCGCCGCCCAGCGTCAGGCCGGCCACGCCGGTGGACGCCAGGAAGCCGGACGGTGTCGCCATGCCGAAACCCGCGACGGTCGCGTGGTCGACGTCGGCCCACGTGCAGCCCGCGTCCACCCGGACGGTGTGCTCGACCGGGTCGACGGTCGTGCTGCGCATCCGGGACAGGTCGACGACCAGGGCGTCGTCCCACACCCCGAGTCCGGCCGCGTTGTGGCCGCCGCCGCGCACCGCCAGTTCGATGCCGTTCTGTCGTCCGAAGTGGACACAGGCGATGACGTCGGCCACGTCCGCACAGCGGACGATGGCCGCCGGTCTCTTGTCGATCATGCCGTTGTACACGGCACGCGCGGTGTCGTAGCCGGCGTCGGTCGGTCGGATGAGCTCGCCGCGCAGCGCGGTGGTCAGGTTCTCGTACGGTGTCGTCGCGGTGGTCGTCACGCGAACCGCCTTTCGTTCGGGCACCCGTCTGCTCAAGTGCGTGGCACCCAACGTAGGAACGGGCCGTTCGCGCAGCGTTCGGCTCAGGACAGCGGCACCGTTCGGCCGGCGCGTTCGGTTTCCGCGCACCGGCGCACCAGGGCGACGCTGCCGTGCTCGCGCGCCAGGTTCGCCGCCGCGGCCAGCCGTTCGGCCGCCGCGTCGGGCGTGTCGTGCGCGGAGCGCAGCCGCAGCACCTCGGGCAGCCACCACAGGTCGTCCCTGACCTGACCGGTGACGAGGGCTGCGTCCAGCGTCGCGCGCGCGTCGCCCGGCCTGCCGTCACGCGCCTGGAC
This sequence comes from Pseudonocardiaceae bacterium, assembly GCA_035273045.1. Taxonomy (GTDB): domain Bacteria; phylum Actinomycetota; class Actinomycetes; order Mycobacteriales; family Pseudonocardiaceae; genus DATEPR01. The sequence continues at coordinate 13,323 of DATEPR010000075.1, forward strand.
CTGCGCCAGCAGGCACAGCCAGTACGGCATCCGCGCGAACGCGCCCTGCGCCTTCAGCCGGCCGACGCCCTCCCTGGCCAGCGCGACACCGGAACCGTCCGATCGCGACCAACCGGACAGGATCAGCGCCCATTCCCGGTAGTACGCGAAGCCGTACCGGTCGCACAGCGCCCGCAGTTCGTCGGCGGTCTCCCGCACGGCGGGCACGTCCTCGCGCAGCTGGTGGGTGATCGCGGCGTAGCCGAGGGCGACCGCCAGGCTGTACGGGTGCCCGATCGACCTGGCCAGCGCGATCGCCTCCCTGCTGCACGTGAGCGCCAGGTCGTCGTGGCCGAGCAGCCAGTGCGCGTGCGCCGACCAGGCGCGGCAGTGCACGTCGGGCCGGGTGCCGATGGTCCACGACGGCGCGCCAGCGGTGTGCCGCATGGCGAGGTCGAAGTGCCGCAACGCCTCCGCCGACCGGCCAAGGCTGACCGCGGCGCCGCCGTACGCGAAGTGCGCAGAACCGCCCTGTTCCGAGTCGGGGGCGGCCATCGCCAGCGCGCGGGTCGCCGTGCGGTGCGCGTCCGCGATGCTGCCCTGGACGAACTGGGAAGCCCACAGCCCCACCAGCGCCACCAGCATCGAGTCGGTACGCTCCAGCGCGGTCGCCAGCTCGATCGACCGCTCCAGCGTCTGCCGCAACTCGGCGGACGCGTAGCCGTAGCGGGCGTTCAGCGGTGCGGCCATCGCCTCCAGCACGGTCAGCTCCTGCCGCTGCCGCCGGGCGCCGTCCGGCTGCGCGGTGATGATCGCCAGCGCGGCCCGGTACAGCCGGATCGCCTCGCCGTGCGCGAACGTGCCGGACGCGAGGTCGGCGGCCCGCGCGTAGTAGGTGACGGCCCGGTCCGGCCGGCCGCCGCGCGCGTACTGGTCGGCCAGCTGCGCCGCCACCACGTCCGTGTCGTCGGCGTGCAGCAGGGCGAGGCCCTGCGCCAGCCGCCGGTGCAGCAGCCACCGTTGCGGCGGGCTGACCTGCGCGTACGCGGCGTCGCGCAGCAGGTCGTGGGAGAAGTCGTAGCCGTCGGACAGTTCGACGACGATCCGCCGCTGCCACAGTTCGTCCAGCGCGGCGACCACCGCGTCGGTGTCCAGATGGCTGGCCTCGGTGAGCAGGTCCAGCGAGAAGTCCCGCCCGACCGCGGCGGCCAGCCCGGCCACGGCCCGCGCGCCGGGGCTGACGTGCTCGAACCGGGTGCGCAGCACCGAGGCGAGATCGCCGTCGGGTAGTTGCGTATGGCCCAGGTCGGCGGCCGCGCGTACGGCCTCGACGACGTACAGCGGGAACCCGCCGGTCGTCGCCTGGAGCAGCCCGACGGCGGCGGGCGGCAGTGGGCGGCCGGCGACGGTTTCGGCCAGTCGCGCGGTGTCCGCCGCCTCCAGCGGCCGCAGTGTCAGCTCGGTGAGCACACCCGCGGCCTGCAGCTCCCGGCACCACGCGACGACGTCGGTGTCCTCGTCGGGGTCGTCGCGCAGCGTGCCGGCCACCAGCAGCCGCGCGCGAGGCGCCCGGCCGAGGCAGAACGCCAGGAACGCCAAGGTTTCCTGGTCGCACCACTGCATGTTGTCCAGCACCAGCAACAACGGCCTGCCGACGCCGGTCAACGCCCGGGCCAGCCCCTCGAAGAACTGGTGGCGCTGCCACGCGTCCACCATCGCCCGCGTACTGGCCGACGGAGCGGGCCGGTCCCGGCCGGTCGGCACCAACCGGTCGATCTCGGCCCGCCACACCGGGTCAAGGTCGGCCACGGCGGAACGCAGCACCGGCGAGCGCAGCCACTCG
>DATEPR010000076.1:0-9041 GCA_035273045.1 Pseudonocardiaceae bacterium
CGGTGCTGTTGCCGCGGTTGCCCACCGGTCGTGCCGGACAGCAGACCGCGCACCGGATAGCCGGCGGGGTCGGCGCGACACTGGCGGACCCCGCCGTGCTCGGCGGCGCCGTCCACGAGGTGAACGCGAGCGTACCCGCTCGGGCGATCCGTGGCGCTCCGCCAGGTCTGCGGCCACCGTCGACCGCCATTGTTCGTCGGTGACCTGGCCGGTGATCGCTGGCCGCAGCCGGGCGGGTGCGAATGCTGCGGCCGCGAACGCGCCTGCCGGCAGGCCGTGCTCCTGTTCGAGGTCGTGTGCGGATGGCCAGTGTCTGAGCACTCCGTCGATGTCGCAGAGCACTGCGTCGTAGGGCGGTCGGGTCATGGCTTCGGCTCCTGGTGGGCGTTGTGTCGGCTGACTTCGGCGGGCGTAGGTGGTCCAGCCGCCGCCGGAGAGGCGTTGCCAGGCAACGGCGACGTCGGTGTGGATGCCGAGGGTACGGGCGAGGATGGCGGCGGGGATTTCCGTGGCGACCACCCTCGTCCGGGAGTTCACCGGAGAGAACGTCATGGAGTCCGTCCAATCAGGACAGACTGTGTCGACGGGTACCGGTCCTACCAGCGGCTGTCGCGGAACCTGTCCAGTTGGCGCCGGTCGCGTTTCGTCGGCCGGCCGGCGCCACGCTCCCGGAAGGCGACCGGCGGTTGCGGCGGCGGCACGGGCGTGCGGTCGATGAAACACGTGGCCGCGTCGGCCGCGCCGACCCGCTTCTGGATGGTGCGCACCACCTCGACCACCCGGACCCGGTCCCCGACCCTGGCCCGCACCTGATCACCCGGAGACACCGAGGTGGCGGGCTTGGCGGGCCGGTCGTTGACGCGCACGTGGCCGCCCCGGCACGCGGCCGCCGCGTCCGGCCGCGTCTTGGTCAGCCGCACCGCCCACAGCCACCGGTCCACCCGCACGGATTCCACAATCGCTATCGTACCCAACCATTTCCGGCATATCGGCTTCGCCGAATCGGGAACGGTTGCCGGTCACGCCTCCCACGGCAGCGTGCCCGGTTCCTGTCGACGCATGATCCTCCGCTCCCGGAGGTAGTCACGCAACAGCAGGAGCAGCAAGGTCACCAGAGGCAGTACGGTGAGGACGGTCGTCCCGGCGTAGACACTTTCGTAGTGGCGCAGGTCGAAGATCGAATAGCTGGCGCTGACCTGCGTGCTGTTGGAGCCGAAATACGCGCCGAGGAAGCTGATCGGGATCGCGACGAAGCTGAGTACACCCAACGACACCGTCCACCGCAGCCTGCGTTGTTCCTCTTCCCGTTTGGAGCGGATGTCGATCGCGGTGAGTTTGGACTGGATGCTCGCGTCGAGTCTGTTGAACATTCGGCTGACGGTTTCCGAACGCTCACGCAACTCCATGGCCTCATACAGCTTGTGGTGGAAAGTGGTGACCCGCAGCGACGGCAGGAGCCCGAGAGCTGCTGACGTCTCCACGCTGAAACCCAGATCCAACTGGAGGTTGCCGAACTCGTCGGCCAGGTTCTGCAACCTCTGTCTGCTCTGGGTGCCCACCGATCTGGCCTGGCCCTTTCTGCGGAAACCGCGCACCTCGCGGTTGGCCTGATGCCAGATCTGGCGAAATCGCGCGCTGTGCCGACGGCTTGGACGACGGTCAGGAAGATGCTGTTGTCGAGGTAGTCCTCGTGATTCGACAACAGGCTGGCGTACGGTGTGACTGCACACAGCCGGTTTCGATCGCTCAACTCCGTGATCCGCTCGTAGCGGGAGAATTCCGGCCGGTCCGGTGCCTGGACGCGGTAGAGGGTCCGCTTGATCACCTCCTCCGGGTCGTCCGCGCCGGCCGTGTCGTCCTCGGTGTCCTTCCGGCCGTTGTCGGCCGCCACCGCCATGTGTTTGGCGGACACGATCTGGTGTCGTTCCGGTGGGAACGGCGTGCGGCTTTCCTCGTCCGGAGTGAGTGTGCCCTCGTGGCGATACTTGTGCCCGCCCAGGCCGTCCATGAGATGATCGATGTGCTTGGGCAGCAATCGGTCGTCGATCACCAGGTTCGCGTAGTCGCACCGGTCCAGCAGCCGGACGATGGGCTGCGCGTCCTGCGCGTCGATCAGTCCGTTCGAACGGCCGTTCGCGCACCGCAGACAGAAGTCGAAGGTGGCGACCACCTGGTCGGAAGGTAGGACGAACAGCCGCGACAGCACCGGCCCGGCGATGTCCACGCCAACGGCCGCAGGCGGAACCGGTTCTACCAGGTCGTCGCGACGAAACGGATGCTCTCCGCGCCGTGTTCCTGCTTGAGGAACACCTTGGGCAACTGGTCCTGATAGATGTCGTAGAACTCCTCGAGATGGGCCAGTGGTAGGCGGTCCGCCGGAGCCGGATCAGTGTCCAGTGACCAGTTCGTCGCATAGACGCTGATCGCGCGGATGTCAAAGCTGGCCTCAGTATCCCCGTCCACCGGTCCCCGCGCGAGATCTCGGAAACCGATCATTCGGTTGAGTTGTCGCGACGTATCAGCCCGGCGTTACACGCTTGACAATCATCGGCAAGGGACGATGATTAGCCACATGGCTAAGGAAACGGTGCTGTGCACCTACCGAGTGCGACCGGACGCCGAAGCGCGGTTCGTGGACCTGTTGCGCGCACACTGGTCTACCCTGCGCGAGCTGCAGTTCGTCACCGACGACCCACCGCTGGTCCTGCGCAGCCTGGACGATCCCACGTTCGTGGAGATCTTCACCTGGGTCGACGGCGGCTTCGCCCGAGCGCATGAACACCCCGACGTGCTCACCATCTGGGAGCGCATGGACCCGCTGCTCGAAGCGCGAGACGGCCGCCCGAAGTGGGAGTTCCCGCACTACCGGCGCCAGCAGCTGCGCCCTTGAGCGCCACCGCGCGGGGGCTGCGCGAGCTGGACCAACTCGACCGGGTCTTCGCCGCGCTCGCCCACGAGTCACGACGCACGATCCTGATGGTGCTACACCTACGTGGCGGCGAGATGACCTCCGGCGCCATCGCCGCACGTTTCGACCACTCCTGGCCCACCATCACCCGGCATCTGCGGGTGCTGGAAGACGCCGGCCTGGTCCAGGTGACGCTGCACGGCCGCGAACGCATCTACCGGCTCGACACCGGACCGCTGGACAGCATCGCCCGCGCCTGGCTGGACCGATTCGCTCACGGCCCGCGTTCCGCGTGATTCGGCGGCCCCGGTTCAGCGCCGGTGCAGCCAGCGGCGTAGGCGTCGCCCGAGTACGGCGAGGATCAGGGACCGGCCGCTGGCCCTGTGGCCGCGGCGAGTGTCGCCGACGGCGGCATGTTCGACGGCGTCGGCGAACCGCTCGAACATGCGCCGGCTGACGTCGCCGGCCAGAGCTCGGCCGAACTGTGCGATGCGTCCGGTCAGGTACACGTCGGCGGCGGCGGCCAGCCGGGTGCCGGTTTCCGACGGCGTCGCGGTGAGCGTCAACCGGGCCTGCGTCCCACCGCCTCCGGCGTCGGATCCCTTGGCCAGGACCAGCATCCGGCGGCCGGCGGGGTCGCGTTCGAGGACGTGGGCCACACCGTCGAAGGACAACCGGATCGGCCCGAGCGACACTCCCGCCCGGCCCGCGTACCGGTCACCGCCCAGGTCCGCCGTCAGCTCCGCGCCGGGCAGGCACGACGCCAGCAGCCGCACGTCCGACAGCACACCCCACACCGCGGCCACCGGCGCCGCGATCTCGCTCGCCACCTCGACCGCGGCCGTTGGCGGCGCGTCCGGCAGCGAGATGTCGATGTCCCGCGGTGCGGCGGTCGTCGGCCCACCGGGCGCGCGGGTCCGGCAGTTGAGCGGTTCCGGCACGCCGTCGGAGTAGGTGTCGGCGACCTCGGCGACGGCGGCCACGATGTTGCGGTAGCCGGTGCACCGGCAGAGCACGCCGGACAGCTCGGTGGGCAACTCGGCTGCCGGCACGTCCGGCCGGTGGCGCAGCAGGTCGTAGGCGCTGATCAGGAACCCGGGCGTGCAGAAGCCGCACTGGAGCGCGTGGTGGCGGGAGAACGCCTCCTGCAACGGATGCTGCCGGTCCGGTGTGCCCAGGCCCTCGACGGTGACGATGTCGGCGCTGTCGACCTGGCAGGCGAACAGGATGCAGGACCGGGCGGCGTGGCCGTCCACCAGGACCGTGCACATGCCGCAGACGCCGTGCTCGCAGCCGATGTGCGTGCCGGTGAGGTGGAGCCGGTCGCGGAGCAGGTCGGCGAGCGTGAGCCGGGGCGGCACGGACACCGTGACCGGGCTGCCGTTCACCGTGCAGGACACCTCGACCAGCTCGTCCGCCGCCGCACGAACCGGACGTGGACCGCTCATCGGTCGCCTCCCGATGTGGCGCGGTGGTAGGCCCGCACGAGTTCGTCGGCGCCGAGCACACCCAGCAGCCGCGCCCGGTAGCCGCGGGATCCGTGCGCGTCGCCCGCGGTGTCGACCATGGCCTCGGCCAGCTCGGCCACGGGTTCGGCGAGCGCGGCACGCATCGACTTCGCCCGTGCGGCCGCTGCCACGAGATCGGTGACGTCTCGGGTGACCGGCCGGTCGGACACGCCGAATCCGGTCAGCACGGCGCCGGCGACCCAGTCGCCGTCGACGCGCACCATGGTCGCGACACCGGCCAGCGCGAAATCCCCGTGCCGGCGTGCCAGTTCCGCGAACCCGAAGCCGGCACCCGGCCCCGCCAGCGGGAATCGCACGCCGGTGAGCAGTTCGCGCGGTCCGACCGTGGTGGTCAGCGCGCCGGTGAAGAAGGTGCGCGCCCGCTCCGTCCGCGTGCCGCCCGGCCCGGCGATCTCCAGCTCGGCGTCCAGACAACTGGCTACCGCGGCCAACTCGGCCGCCGGGTCGGCGTGTGCGAGGCTGCCGCACACCGTGCCCCTGCTACGCAACTCCCGGTGGCCCACCCAGGGAAGGGCGAGCCGCAGCAGCGGCACCCGGCCGGCCAGCGGGTCGTGCTCCACGGTCCGCTGCCGCACGGTCGCGCCGATCGTCAGCCGGCCGCCGTCGACGGACATCCGGTCCAGGCCGGGGATCGCGTTGATGTCCACCAGCGTGGCCGGCCGGCCCAGCCGCATGGCCAGCACCGGCACCAGCGACTGGCCGCCGGCGAGCACCTTCGCCTCGCCCGAGTCCAGTTCGGACAGTGCATCGGCGACGGATGCCGGGCGGACGTAGCCGAACGGCGCCGATTTCATGATTCACCTGCCCTGGAACTTGGGCGTGCGCCGCTCGGTGAACGCGGCGACGCCCTCGGCGAAGTCGGCGCTGGAGCGCAGCATCGCGTAGGCCTTGCGTTCCAGCTCGATACCGGTGTACAGCGGTCCGTCGGTGCCCCGGTCGATGACCTCCTTCGCGGTGCGCAACGCCAACGGCGAGTAGCCGAGCAGCGTGTCGACGACTGTCTCGGTGGCCTGGCGCAGCGCGTCCGCGTCCGGCACCACCTTCGCCACCATGCCCCACCGCTGCGCCTGTTCCGCCGGGATGCGTTCGGCCGTCAGCACGTGGTACTTCGCGCGGCTGGTTCCGATCAGCCGGGCGAGCCGCTGCGTGCCGCCACTGCCGGGGATCATGCCCAACCGGATCTCCGGCAGCGCGAACCGGCTCCGCTCGGTGGCCAGCCGGATGTCCGCGGACAGCGCCAGTTCCAGTCCGACACCGAAGCAGTAGCCGTCGACGGCGACGACGACCGGCTTGGGGCTGCGCGCGGCCGCCGTGACGTTGTGGCCAAGATCGGTGAAGTCGACGGGGTCGACCTCCATGAACCCGGGAATGTCGCCACCGGAGGAGAAGTGCTCGCCGGCCGAGCGGATCACCACCACGCGCACGTCCGGGTCGGCGTCGATCTCGGCGAAGCGGTCGGCCATCCGCTGCCGCATCTCCCATGTGATGATCGTCATCGGACCGTTGCTCAGGGTCAGGTACGCGACCCGACCGTCGTGGTCACGGTCCAGGTCAACCGATCCGCCGGCCAGCGCCATGGGGCCGTTCTCCTTCCAGCAGTTCGTGCAGGACGTTGCCGTGCAGCGGCAACGACGTGACGTCGATCCCCGCCGGTGCGAGGGCGTCCGCCACCGCGTTGGCGATCGCCACCGGCAGGCTCATGCTGCTGCCCTCACCGCAGCCCTTGGCGCCCAGCCGGGTGAGGGGCGACGGCGTCTGCAGGTGGTCGCTGTCCAACGGGTACAGCGCCTCCGCGCTGGTCGGGCACAGGTAGTCCAGGAACGTCGCCGACGTGGGCTGGCCGGACTCGGAGTAGCGGAACTCCTCGAACAGCGCGCCACCCATGCCGTGCGCGAGCGCGCCGTGCACCTGGCCGGCGAGCAGTGTCGGGTCCAGCACCGTGCCCGAGTCGTGCACGCTGACCACCTGTTCGATGCCGATCCGCAAGGTGGCCGGGTCGATCCGGCACGCCACCAGTTCGGCGACGAAGCCGTAGCAGAGGCTGGAGTTGATCCGGTCGTCCGATGTCGCCGCCGTCGACTGCGCCGGGGCGAACGCCGCCTCCTCGTACAGCCGGGCGGAACCGCCGTCGGGCAGTGCGCCCGGATCCCAGTGCACCAGACCGGCGGCGTGCCGGAACTCGACGGCGACGCTCGCGTCGTCCACCCGCCGCACCTTGCCGTCGGCCAGTTCCAGGTCGTCCGGGTCGGCGTCCAGCAGTACGGCGCCCGCCTGCCGGACGGTCCGCGCGATCCGGTCCGTCGCATCGACCAGCGCACTGGTCAGCAGCGGCGCGAACCGCGACGAGTAACTGCCGGACGTCACGGTCCACGGCGTGCTCGCGGTGTCCATCTCGACCACCGGACGCACCCGGTCCGGCGGCAGGCCGAGCCGTTGCGCGACGATCGCCCGGGCTACCGTGGCGTGTCCCTGGCCCTGCGGCACCGTGCCGAGCAGGACGGTCACGACGCCCTGCGGGTCGACGGAGACCCGGACGTGCTCGGTGGATCCGGACTTGCCCCGGCCGCCCGCCCGTTGCTCGGCAGGGGTCGCCAGGCCGACGTAGCCGATGTTGGTGGCGGACGGGTCGACGATCGTGGCGACGCCGATGCCGAAGAACTCGCCGCCGGCACGCGCCTCCCGCTGTCTGGCCCGCAGGTCGGCGTACTTCGCGTTGCGCAGCAACAGGTCCACGGCCGCCGGGTAGTCGCCGGAGTCGTAAACACCGCCGGTCGGCGTGTGGTACGGGAACTCGGTGGCGCCGATCAGGTTGCGCCTGCGCAGCTCCACCGGATCCAGACCGCACTCGGCGGCGACCCGGTCCATCAGCCGCTCCAGGCCGAAGTACAGCTGCTGGCCGCCGAACCCGCGGTTCAGCCCGCTCGGCATGCTGTTGCTGACCACCGCCCGCGCCCTGATCGCCACCGCGCCGATCCGGTAAGCGCCGGTGAGGTTGCCGTAGCAGCGGTACAGCGTGCTGGGTTCCGGTGGCCGCAGGTAGGCGCCGACGTTGTCCACCAGGTCGACCCGCAATGCCCGGACCGTGCCGTCGTCGGCGACCGCCGCCTCGAACCGCATCGCCCGGCCCGCGCCGGTCGAACTGGCCAGGAGGTGTTCGATCCGGTCCTCCGTCCACCGGACCGGGCGGCCGGCGTGCTTGCTGGCCAACGCCATCAGCACCACGTAGGGATAGGTTGCCGACTTGATCCCGAAACTGCCGCCGATGTCGGCCGGCACCCTCAGCCGCAGCCGCGACGTGGGAATGCCCATGGCCGCCGCCATGACCGGAACCATGGTGAACGGCCCGTGGAAGTTGGCCCAGGCGTCCACGGCCGGCCCGTCCGCCTCTGCCCGCCATTCGGCCACCACGCTGTAGCACTCCATCGGCACCGACGAGTACCGGGGAAACGTGTACTCCCCGCTGACCACCCTGGCCACCCGGTCGAACTCGGCGTCGACGTCGCCGAAGCGGAACGTCCGGTCGGTGGCGACGTTGTCCGGCGCGTCGTCGTGCAGTCGGGGTGCGCCGGCCGCCAGCGCCGCCCTTGTGTCCACGACGGCCGGGAGCGGCTCGTAGTCCACGTCGACCAGTTCGGCGGCGTCCTCGGCCACGTACCGGTCGGTGGCCACGACGACCGCGACCGGCTCGCCGACGTAGCGGACCTTGCCGGTAGCGGCCGGGTAGTAGGGCATCGGTGTGCGCACCGACAGCGGGAACGGCCGCAACTCCCGCTCGACGTCGGCCGGGCCGAGCACGGCGGCCACACCGGGATGGGCCAGGGCACGGCCGGTGTCGACCGAACTGATCCTGGCGTGCGGGTGCGGGCTGCGCACGATCGCCGCGGTCAGCGTGCCGGGCAGCGGGTCCATGTCGTCCAGGAACCGGCCCTGCCCGCAGACGAGCGCGCCGTCCTCGATCCGTGCCGGGGTGGTCATGCCGGTACCTGACCGTCGCAGGACGCGAGCGCCGGACAGTCGCCGGCGGTGAGTGCCCGGCGCAGGATCTTGCCGACGGCGGACTTGGGGATGGCCGGCACTGCGATCACCCGCTTCGGCTGTTTCAGGCTGGGCAGGCCGGCCCGACCCCGCGCGTACCGGTACAACTCGTCGACCGCCTGCTGCGGTGCGACTCCCGGCGCGGGCACCACGAATGCCGTCACCGCCTGGCCCCAGCGGTCGTCCGGCAGGCCGACCACCACCACCTCGGCGATCGACGGGCAACGCACCAGCGCGGCCTCGATTTCGTCCGGGTAGACGTTCTCCCCACCGGAGTTGATCATGTCGTCGGCCCGGCCGGTCACCCACAGGTCACCGTCGGAGTCGGCGACGGCGAGATCGCCGGTGAGGTACCAGCCGTCCCGGATCGCGTGCGCGTCGGCGTCCGGCCGGTGCCAGTAGCTGTGAAACGCCTCGGGGCTGTCCAGCGACACCACGAGTTGGCCCGGCTCGCCCGGCGCCACCACGTCGTCCGGCGTGGCTGACCGTTCCGGCGCGATCAGCCGCACCCTGGCGAACACGCCCGCCCGGCCGGCGCAGCCCGGTTTCGTCGCCACGTCGGGACAGAC
>DATEPR010000077.1:0-2864 GCA_035273045.1 Pseudonocardiaceae bacterium
GTTCGCGTACTCCTCCGACCTGTGGCACGAGGACATGATCTGGGGCGCGACGTTGCGCAGCCCGCATCCGCACGCCCGCATCCGGTCCGTCGACATCACTGAGGCGCTGAGGCTGCCCGGGGTGTACGCGGTGCTGACCCACGCCGACGTGCCCGGCACGAACCTGTACGGCCTGGAGCACTCCGACCAGCCGGTGCTGGCCGTGGACGTCGTTCGCTACCAAGGGGAACCGGTCGCGCTCGTCGGCGCCGACCACCCGGAGACCGCGCGCAGGGCGCTGGCCAGGATCAGCGTCGACTACGAGGTGCTGACCCCGCTGACCGACGCCGAACAGGCCGTGCACGGCGACGCGCCCGCGTTGCACCCTGGCGGGAACGTGGTGCGGCACGTGCCGATCCGCCGGGGTGACGTCGACGCGGCCCGGCAGTCGGCCGACGTCGTCGTCACCGGCGAGTACGAGGTCGGCATGCAGGACCAGGCGTTCCTGGGGCCGGAGTCCGGGTTGGCGCTGCCCGCCGAGGACGGCGGGGTCGACCTGTTCGTGGCGACCCAGTGGCTGCACGTCGACCAGCGGCAGGTGGCGGCCGCGCTGGGCATGCCGGTGGACAAGATCCGGCTGACGCTGGCCGGTGTCGGCGGCGCGTTCGGCGGGCGCGAGGACCTGTCGATGCAGATCCACGCGTGCCTGCTGGCGCTGTACACCGGCAAGCCGGTGAAGATGGTCTACAACCGCGAGGAGTCGTTCTTCGGCCACGTGCACCGGCATCCGGCCCGGCTGCGCTACGAGCACGGCGCCACCTCGGACGGCAGGCTGGTCTACGTGCGGGCCGCGATCTACCTGGACGGCGGCGCGTACGCGTCGAGCACGCCCGCCGTGGTGGCGAACGCGGCGACGCTGGGGGTCGGCCCGTACGACGTGCCGAACGTGTGGGTGGACTGCTGGGGTGTCTACACGAACAACCCGCCGTGCGGTGCGATGCGCGGATTCGGTGCGGTACAAGCGGGTTTCGCGTACGAGTCGCAAATGGACAGGCTGGCGGCGAAGCTCGGCCTGGACCCGGTCGAGGTCCGGCTGCGCAACGCGATGACCGAGGGCAGTGTCATGCCGACCGGGCAGGTGGTCGACTCGGCGGCGCCGGTGGCCGAACTGCTGCGCCTGGTGCGGGACAGGCCGCTGCCCCCGGAGCGCGGTGACGACGTGGACATCCGGCTGATGCCCGGCGGCGTGTCGAACACGACGCACGGCGAGGGTGTCGTGCGTGGCGTCGGCTACGCGGTGGGCATCAAGAACATCTGTTTCTCCGAGGGTTTCGACGACTACTCGACCGCCCGGCTGCGGCTGGCGGTGGTGGGCGGCGAGCCGTCGGTCATGGTGCACACGGCGGCCGCCGAGGTCGGCCAGGGGCTGGTCACCGTCCAGCAGCAGATCGTCCGCACCGAACTGGGCGTGCGGCAGGTGACGGTGCTTCCGGCCGACACGACCGTGGGCAACGGCGGTTCGTCGTCGGCATCCCGGCAGACCTACGTGACCGGCGGCGCGGTGCTCGCCGCGTGCGAGGCGGTCCGGGCCCGCGTGCTGACCATGGCGGCCGCGAAGTGGGGTGTGCCGCGGCGGGAACTGTCCTTGCAGGACGGGAAGATCGTGGCCGAGCGGGACGGCGTGCTCGGCGACCTGGTGGACGCGCTGGGCGGCGAGGTGGTCGAGGAGACCGTGGAGTGGCGGCACCGCCCGACCGAGCCGATCGACCCGGAGACCGGCCAGGGCAACGCACACGTCCAGTACGGTTTCGCCGCGCACCGCGCGGTCGTGGACGTGGACACCGAGCTGGGCCTGGTCAGGGTCGTGGCGCTGGACTGCGCGCAGGATGTGGGCCACGCGATCAACCCGCAGGCGGTGCTCGGCCAGATCCACGGCGGCTCCGCGCAGGGGCTGGGCCTCGCGGTGATGGAGGAGATCCAGATCGCCGACGGCCGCATCCGCAACCCGTCGTTCACCGACTACCTGATCCCGACCATCCTCGACATGCCGCCGATGCGCGTCGACGTGCTGGAACTGGCCGACCCGCACGCCCCCTACGGGCTGCGCGGGGTCGGCGAACCACCCACGATCTCGTCCACCCCGGCCATCGTGGCGGCCATCCGCGCCGCGACCGGCCTGCCGCTGGCCAGGACACCGGTGCGGCCCGAACACATCACGGGGACCTGACATGGCGCTGATCTTCCTCAACGGCGGCGGGATGGCCGGCGGTCCGCTGCACGGGAACCTGCGCGGTGCGCCGCTGGTCAGGGAGGCGTGGAGCGCGCCGAAATACCGGTACTACTCGGTCGGCGACCGGTTTCCGGCGATGGTCGAGGTGGCCTCCGGCGGGCATGCGGTGAAGGGCGAGGTCTACGAACTGTCGCTGGAGACGTTGCGCGACGTCTTCCTGCCCGAGGAACCGCCCGAACTCGAACTCGGCGTGATCGAACTGGACGACGGCACCGGCTGCCTGGCGACCGTGCTGCGGCGCGAATTCGCCGGTTCGACCGAACTGCGCGATATCTCGGAGATCGGCGATTGGCGCGCTTATCTCAGTCGTGCCGATAGGTGACAATTGGCGAGTTCGGCTCAAACCACGCACCGGCATTAACCCCCGGCCGGGTACCGTCGATAAACCGACGAGTGGGACACGAAGTGGGGAGCCTAGATGTTCCGTCGTTGCGCGATGGTGCTCGTGCTGCCGGGCGTACTGCTGTTATCGGCCGGCTGCGCGAAAGCCACGCAGCCAGGCACTATCCCGCACAAGGTGCTCGACCAGTCGGCCCTGGAGGATCGAATCGGAACGATTCTGCACGATCACTACAAATTGGAGTACGAAGGGCTG